>SXQI01000139.1 GCA_005793025.1 Verrucomicrobiales bacterium | reverse complement strand
CGACCTGAGCTGCGGTGGATCCCATCATCATCGTGGCACTCGCCGATATCGGACCAATCAGCGATAAAGACGCCACCGTCGTTGCCGGTGAGGAGGTCAACCCCGCGGAACCAAGGATCATCCGTTTGTAAAAGATCCTTTCCGTGGTGCGCAACATAGCCCGCACCTTGACGCTCGATGCGATCATTGTTCAGGCGTTTGCCATGATAATTCACAGTGAACATGGAGTTGCGATAGTCCTTAGGCCAATTATCTCCGAGGTAGATCATGAGACCGGAGTGAGCATGACCACCCCCTGCGTCCGATGTACCTCCTGAGGTGTTCTTTCTCACATCACTCCATTTCTCACTCGAAAGCCAATGAACATGGTCGGCGGTTTGGTCCATTAGTTCATACAAAAATGGGTTAGTATTCTCTCCATACATCCGTTGGTAATAAGCCCCGGGCACCACATGCCAAAGGTGGCCGATCACCGTGTTGATAAAAAAAAGCTGACCATGATCATCCCAGTCGTGCCCCCAAGGATTGGTGGTTCCCTGCGCAACCACTTCAACTTTGTGGCTCACTGGGTGGTATTTCCAAAGACCGACATTGATGGGGGTGCGTTGTTCGCGTGATAAGCCGGGAGTCCCCATGAGACTTGTGCCTTGGATCCCGTGGCGACCATACAACCAACCATCGGGGCCCATTTTTAATCCGTTCACCAACGTGTGCCGGATCCTGCCATCCTCAAACCCATCGAGCAAAACCTCGGGTTCACCGTCGGGAATATCGTTTTGATCACGATCAGGAATGAACAGGAGATTAGGAGGGCACAGGGCGAAGACTCCACCAAAACCAACGACGACACTGGTGAGCTTTTGAGCTTGGTCCCAAAACACGGTCTGTTTGTCGAACCGGCCATCGTGATCCGAATCCTCTAGGATAATGATTCGATCCCGAAGACTCATATTAAAATTGGCAGCGTTTTCGGAATATGTATAATTCTCAGCGACCCAGAGCCGCCCACGCGAATCTGTTGTGATTGCAATGGGTTGGTGGACATCTGGCTCTCCGGCAAACAGCGTCGCTTTAAAACCTGAAGGCAGATGGAATTTGGCCAACGCCTCGGTTGGGGTCAGGAGCGGAATCGACTCTGATTGGGTATTAAATGGTTTAGGAAAAGCGGGAGAATCTGCAGCTAGAAGTCGGCAATCGCTGGTAAAACATAGCAGGTAAGCAAGCGACATCACATTGCCTATCAACATGTTATATCTTGAGAGAAGTTGTTTCATGTGAACAGTGATGACGCTAACTGGATTGATTCAAATTGTCGAGCCACCGGATGGAACTCATGGTTCTTCGACGAGGCGCGATCTGAATAGTGTGTGGGTCTCCTCGTCAAATACCCCGTGAGTTGCTTTTTTTAGGGGGTTGATCCAGAGTATGATGTCGGTTTTTTACTATTATGCATAAGTCGTTAACGTGGGTGTTGAAACCAGTTTCTGTGAGCTTGGTTGCTCTCGTGCTCAGTGGTTGCGCGACTGGAGTTCGCAACCCTTCCGGAGTGCCTGTCACTCAGATGAAAGCCGATGAACGCGGTTTTGTCGCTGGCACAGGGATCGAGTCACAGGACCTTGTTTCGGTCACGGACAAAATGGCACGGTCAATCCTCGCAGTGAGAGAAATCACGCAAGCCAAAACACCTCCACGCATCGTGCTTCAACCCTTAGAAAACAGAACACGATTCCCGATCAATAAGGAGATTTTTCTGACCCGAATACGGTCGGAATTGAATAGCAAAGCCCAAGGCCGTGTTCGGTTCCTCGCAAGAGAGCAGATGGCAGCGTTACAAAAAGAACGAGAATTGAAGCAAACGGGTCAGGTGACCAGTGCTAGCGACCCGAATGTGCAAGAGTTCAAAGGAGCAGACTACTTTCTAACCGGTTCATTGGAAGGAATGACGACCCGTGCGACCGCAGGGACAAGCGATTATATTCTTTATAATTTTCACCTAATCGATGCGCGCACGAGCGAAATTATTTGGGAGGATAGTGCGGAAGTCAAAAAGCAGGGGCTTGAAGACGCCGCCTACCGATAATTATCCCATGCATCAACGATTGGTTAGGGGCGGATTCAAGTGGGTCGCGGCTTGTTGTCTGGTAGTTTTGTCAGGGTGCGCGACGGGTGGAGGGGCTCGATCCGACGGATCGAAAGCTGCAGTCCAACAGCAGGTGCCGGCAAAGGATCGGGTGCTGTGGAATTATCGGCAAGGCCTCACGGCACTCCGGCAGGGTCGAAACGACGAGGCCAAACGACAGTTGGATGAAGCTCTTTCAATCATCGGAAATGTTTTTGGTCCGGATAATAGCGCGAAGAAATCTAGGGGTTACTTTACCGAAGAATCGAAAAAGAATTTTATCGGCGAACCTTACGAGCGGGTCATGGCCTACTTTTATCGCGGGGTGCTTTATTGGATGGATGGGGAACCGGATAATGCACGGGCCTGTTTTCGCAGCGGCGAATTGATGGACAGTGACGCGGAACAACAGGGGTTTCGCAGTGACTATGCGACCCTCGATTATTTGGATGGTTACGCCACGTTTAAACTGAACGGGGACGGATCAGACGCCCTCGCGAGAGCGCAAACTTTCAGCAAACTGGGGCAACTTCCGCCTTATAACAAGAAGGCGAATACGTTGATCTTTTTTGAATTTGGGGATGGTCCTAAGAAATACGCTAGTGGCGAATACAACGAGAAACTCCACATCAAAGAATCACGATCGATCGTGCAGGGAGCATGGTTCAAAGAAGGGAACAGAGCAGTGCGGATCGGACCGTATGATGACTTGAACTTTCAAGCGACCACGCGAGGGGGGCGAGTGATGGACCACGTATTGGCGAACAAATCCGTATTCAAATCCACTACGGACGTGATCGGTGATGTGGGGATCATCGGGGGTGCCATTGCGGCCACCCAAAGGAAGACGAGGGATGCTGGGTTGGTAGGTATCGGCATTGGGGTAATCAGCAAAATCGCTTCTGCTGCGACCACTCCTGCGGCCGATACGCGGACTTGGGATAATCTTCCTCAATATATCAGCTTCGCTGCCTTAGAATCGTCCATTGGGAACCATACAGGAACCGTCGAATTCACCAATGGAGCGGGCCAAGTAATTCCGAACTTAACCAAAACCGTGCAATTCACGGTCGTTGCCGACCGAGATACGGTAATTTTTGTTAGCGACCATTGATTCACCCTCACTTTATGAAGAAAACCTCCTTGTCCTTAATCGTTTGTGCAGTAGTAGCCACATTATTCACAGGTTGCGGCGGCGGAGTATCCCTACCTCAAAACACTCGGAAGTATGATTTCGAGAATCAGACGAACTTTGTCCTGACCGATGCACATGTCCAGCGTTCGATCACCTCTTCTGGGATTCAACAGCGTGTGTTGGAGGATGGTCGCCTTGAACTGGTGGTGAACGTTCGCAATCGGGAAAACCGGCGTATCGAAGTCCAAATCCAGTGCGTGTTCAAAGATGACCAAGGTTTCTCCTCCGGTGATGAAACTCCGTGGCAAACGCTGATTCTTACGGAGAATACCCAAGAAGCAGTGCAATTTGTTTCGATGAATCCGAAAGCTAGGAAATACACGGTGCGCGTCCGTCAGGCTCGCTGATTGGATTCCGCCTTTTGGCTAGTGCGGACGACCTGCGTCCGCAAGGAACTGATTGAGACGTTTTGCAGAGATCGGGTGGGCAGTCCCCAGTTCCTGAGCAAAAATGGAAACTCGAAATTCTTCGAGCATCCAGCGGAACTGATCGCGCAAGCCCCGTTGATGCGGAGTGCTTTTTTTATCAATTTGCCATGCTTCAAGAGCGAGTCGATAGGGGTGAAATAGGCGGGCGCGTTCGGCATCCTTGGTTGGATTCAAAGCCGCCCGTTCGGCCCGAGTTTGCATGGCCTTCAGGTAACGCACAAGATGTCCCAATTGAGCGTTGGGGATTTGCTCGAGGAATCTAGGGGGAAGTAACGACTTTAGGTCGATAGCGAGGTCAGAATACGGCTTCCGAATAAGCAATAATTCCTGACGTTGCCGAAGGATCGCGGCTACCGAGAATAAAAAGCGTTGAACCAACCCGTGCATGCCTTGGCGAGCCTGCTCAATCAATGTAGAAAAATCAGCGGATCTCAGGGTTGGCAAAATTCCTCCCTTAAAAAGGTAATGGACCAAGTGGTTGTAAGCAGAGGAGGTCAGTTCATCGCCGGGACCGAGAGTGACATAAAGCGGTTTTAGCGGATCCAAAGCACGGAGATCCTTCTGTAACCAAGCCAGTTCCTTTGCCAACGAAAGTTCTGCTAGCATCATCACAGCCTTAGGAGTCGCTGCTTCCGACTCGGAAGGCGTGCGAAAGAGGCGAAGGTTCACATGGGACTCCTCACGTTCCAAACCGGGATAAGCGAGAATCGGCAACGGACTTGCAGAGGGTAATTCGATTTGCGACGCAAGATCACCGAAGCTCCATGTGGTGAGCCCGGATTTCTCCCACTCGCGCACGGCGCGACGCCATGCCTGTTCTTCAACGGGAACCACAACTTGGGTCAGTTGCTCGCGTAGGGCGGAAAGATTCCGACCTGTGGCGACAGGTTTTTCGGCCTTCCCGACGACTTCAACACGAAGTCTCAGATGAGGAGGAATCTCGTGCCAATCCCAAGCAGTTGTTGGGATATCGACGGCATATCTGCGTCGGATAAAGCGACTCAGCGACGCAAGGAATCCATCGCTTTCAACCATTAATTCTTCACAGATTGTCAGAACTTTGGGATCGATCGGGAGCAATGGCACTCGGAGAGCCTTGGGTAGACCCCGCAACAATTCCCCCACTTGACCCGAACGAAGTCCGGGAATGGCCCACTCTAATGCACCTTGTGGAAGGGAATGGATCAATGGGGCCGTGAGACGAACGGTGACACCATCGTGTTCTTCACCCGGTGCGTAAGCATAAGACACGGGAAGTTTGAGGCCGGATAGATCGACCTGATCAGGGAATGCGTCGAGATTGATGGCGAGTGCTTTGCCACCGGTGATGTCCCCCTCCTGCATGAAAAGGAATCGTGCATCGCGGGAGGACTCCTCTCGGACTACCCGATTGAGATCATGCACTGAAGAAACATTTCTAAGTCGAACCTCGTAGAAGTGGTAGATTCGCTGATCAAGATGAGCTAGGTCAAAATGACGGAGGCGGGTCTGAAAGTTTTCTAGGCGTTGAACCAACGCTCGATTGTGCGCTAGGAAAGGCAAGGGGCTCTGAATGGTGTCTTCTACAAGGGCTTCGCGAATGAAGATATCGGTGGCACCCTCGGGATCGATTTTTGAAAAATTGACCCACCGAGCAAGCAACTCCATGCCGAATAAGAAAACTTTCTCACGCACTAAAACTCTGCCCGCTTTGACATCCCATTGTGGATCGACATAGGACGATTTGCAGAGATGAACCCCAAGCTCGGCAACCCATTCGGGCTCTACTCCCGCTACGGTACGTAGGAAAAGGCGAGAGGTTTCGACGATCTCTCCTGCGACAACCCATGACGGTTGATAGGTTTTTCCTTTGGCTGATGAACGACCGTCGCGAGGGTCGGTTCCCGTTGTTTTTTTGGAAGCACCTGCCCGCTCGAACACCGCACTGCCGGGGAAAAGCATCACTTGACGATTGCCAGCTGCACGAAAAACATTCTTTTCCTCTCGAAATGCAACTTGCCCCAGTAAGCCACTCAGGATGGAACGATGAATGGCTGTGTAATGTTGTTGGGGATCTAGGAGCGGTTTGAGCTTTTCGGGAACTGAATAGGACTCTCCTAGCCCAAGGCCGTTGATGGTTTCTTTAATCTGTGTGTGCAGTTCCACCCACTCGCGCATGCGCGAGTAAGAGAGAAAATTTTGGCGACAGAATTTCCGGATCTGATTCTGGGTTCGAATAGTCTCTGAGCGATAATGAAACTTATCCCAGATATTGAGAAGGGTAAGGAAATCCGAATTCGTGTCGAAAAATTGTTTGTGGGCTTGATCGGCGGCGTCCTGGGAATCCATTGGCCGTTCGCGGGGATCTTGAATACTCAAGCCAGCAGCGATGATCGTCAACTCAGGCAAGGCATGCTCAACACGAGCCTGCAGGATCATTCTCCCAATGGTAGGATCAATGGGGAGGCGTCCAAGATCCTCCCCTAAGGGGGTAATCAGACGTTGTTCATCGAGTGCACCCAACTCCTGCAACAACTGGTAGCCGGCCCGGATTGCGGCAGGCGTCGGAGGATTGATGAATGGGAACGTCTCGATATCTCCGAGGCGAAATGCCTTCATCCGGAGTATGACTTCAGCCAGATTCGCCCGTTGGATTTCAGGCTGGGTGAATTGTGGGCGTTCGTTGAAATCTTCCTCGGAATAAAGGCGGATGCAGACTCCATTTTGAACCCGTCCGCTCCGACCCTTGCGTTGGTTAGCACTACTTTGAGAAACTGGCTCAATGGGTAGCCGCTTGGTTCGGGTTCGAGGATTGTATCGACTGATCCTTGCGAGACCGGAATCGATTACCCATCGAATCCCCGGAATTGTGAGAGAGGTCTCAGCTACATTGGTAGCAACGACGATTTTCCGACGGTGTGTGATGGTAAAAACCCGTTGTTGGTCGGAAGCTGAGAGGCGACCGAACAACGGCACCACATCACACAGGGCACCTAGACGACCGTCGAGCAGGTCGCAAGTCTCGCGAATATCACGCTCGCTCGGCATGAAAACAAGCATGTCGCCACCTACAGGATCGCTCCACGCGAGTTCTACGGCTTGCACCGCAGCGTCAACATAACTCCCCTCCCCTTCCTCGACGAGAGCAGGATCCAATGGAGCGTAGAGGACTTCGACTGGGAAAACTCGGCCTGAAACCTCGATGATCGGCGCGTTGTTAAAAGCGGCGGAGAACGCGTGTGTATCAATGGTGGCACTGGTAATAATCAACTTCAGGTTCGGACGTCGTGCGAGAAGTTGCTTGAGGTGCCCGAGAAGGAAGTCGATGTTCAAGGAACGCTCGTGAGCCTCATCGAGAATGATCACCTCATAGGATCGTAGTTCTGGATCCCCTTGGACCTCAGCGAGCAACAATCCATCGGTCATGAATTTGATCTGAGTCTCACGGCCTGTTTGGTCAGCAAAGCGGATTTTGCAACCGACCTCTTTCCCCCACGTGACATCTAATTCCTCGGCGACCCGACGCGACACCGACAGCGCCGCCAATCGACGCGGTTGTGTGCAACCAATTTTTCCTTTCTGACCGAGGCCAGCGGAAACACACATCTTGGGAATTTGTGTGGTTTTACCCGATCCCGTTTCACCAGCAATCACGACGACCTGATGGTCGGTGATCGCGGCGATGATTTCATCACGACGTGCGGTAATCGGCAGTGCGGCCGGGTAGCTGATGTTTTTCCAATCCAACATTGAGGGCGCAATTATGCCATAGTGGAACGGGGTTTTCCATTTTAAGCGTTCATGGTCTGATGGGGTTTGCGTGAACTGAGTCTCTCCAGCTAACGGCGAAAGCGTTTTAGCACAAAAGAATTGGAGTGGCTCAATTATTGCTCTGACAATGGTTGTAAAAACAACCTTTACAAGCAGTTCCGGAACGTTAGTGTGACCCAAAATAAGAGTATGCGAATTTCACAGCAATTGATCGCGTGTGTCGGTTTGGCGGGTGTCCTGTTGACTGGATGCTCGGGCCCTGAGCGTAAATTAGGTCGTGGGCTCAACAATGCCGGCGAAATCCTCCGCATGGGAGAGCTCACTCGCTCGATGGAACAGAGTGCCATTTGGGACTCGACCGATTCTGCCTATGGTTACGGATTCGTTCACGGAGTAAAACGCACTTTGGCTCGGACCGGAGCGGGAATTTACGAAGTCGCTACGTTCCCTTTCCCGAGTTATAAACCCGTGTTTAAACCAGAGTATCGTGGGTTCAGCACGAATGATGAAGATCCCGTGTATCCTGACAGCTACAAGCCGCTGACACTGAGCGACACGATGTTCAGCCCCGACTCTGCCCTAGGTTTCAGTGGTGGAGATATCGCTCCGATGTTCCCCGGCAGCCGTTTCCGTGTGTTTGATTATTGATTTTAAGCAACTTTCAACGCGCCAACATCCTGCATGTTGGCGCGTTTTCTTTTTATGAAGGTGGATAGAATCTCGCCCTGTAAAATCAACTTGGTGTTGAACATATTGGGGAAACGCCCTGACGGATTTCATGAACTCGAAACCATCCTACATCCGTTGCCATTGTTTGATCGGATCTCGTTCGTGGAAGCCAAAAATGGGGAGATCGAGTTAACTTGCAGTGAACCTCGACTCCCGGTGGATTCGACAAACTTGGTTCACAAGGCAGTGACACTTTTTTTTGCAACGACAGGAATTCGTTCCGGCATCAGGATTTACCTTGAAAAGCGGGTGCCTTTGGCTGCTGGGTTGGGAGGTGGAAGTAGCAATGCAGCGGTGACATTATTGGCCTTGAACGAAATGTTCGACCAACCGCTGACCCAGATTCGGTTGGCAGATCTTGCGAAAACTTTGGGGTCAGACGTTCCTTTTTTTCTACAGGACAACCCTGCGATCGGTCTTGGGCGTGGGGAGATTATCACTCCGCTAGAGCCATTCCGCTGTCTGAAAAGCCGTGGACTTTTTTTGATCCACCCGGGTTTTGGGATTTCGACGGCATGGGCCTATAAAAATCTAGCCCGATTTCCGGAGGCTTTGAATGGTCGAAAGGGACAGTCTGCGGAGATGGCAACCCAGTTGAGCTCGGGATCCCTTGAATCGAGTGGTACTTTTTTTTACAACTCGTTGGAAGCACCCGTCCTGCCAAAATATCCTTTGCTGAACCTGTTCCAAGAGTTCTTGAAAGCGGAAGGGGCCATCGTCACGATGATGTCAGGGAGTGGCTCGACCACGTTCGCGATTTTTGAGGATGCATCGGCGGCGGAGCGAATCGAGGTCGCTTTTCGTCATCGATTCGGAGCCTTCGCATGGACGGCGAGCTTAGTTCTTTAGGATGCTGATTTGGTCAGAGAACGCCATTTTTTCTCGTCGGTTCCCGGAAAAAGAGCCAGAAGATGATTAACACGGCAACCGTGCCCCATGCCGGGTAGATCCAAATCCCGTGCCAGTCGTGGGCGATCGCACCGATGGGTTTTGGCAGAGTGTGCAGAGCTTGCGAGTGGCCCGCCAAGGTGCTCCCGACAAAGTTACCTACACCCCAGAGCACAAAAGCGATAAAGCCTTGGGCCGCTCCACGCATTCGATCGTTGGACTCCTCATCCACGTATAATTGGCCTGCAATGAAGAGGAAATCATAACACACTCCGTGGAGGAGGATTGCAGCAAAGATGAACAGCGTCCCCCAATCAGCAGAACTCAGGCTGTTTGCGAGCAGAAAATACCGGGCTGCCCATGAGAGGATGCCGATGACGATCGTCTTCTTATAGCCGAGCGACCGAAGCATCAGAGGAAGCAGAAGGAGAAACACCACGTCAGAGACTTGGGCTAGCGACATTTTTGCTGCGGTGAATTTCCATCCTAATTCAGTGACATAAAGATTCAT
>SXQI01000138.1 GCA_005793025.1 Verrucomicrobiales bacterium | reverse complement strand
GTCTTTCCTTTTCGAAATAGGTTGGGAGAAAAAGAACCCAAAAACACAATCAAATAAGTCCCGGTATGGTAACACCACTTTTGGCGCAACGACCCCCAATTCTTGCCCTCCTCCGGTAACACTTACTTCTGGCGCAGCGCGCAAGCACGAACCCGCACAGACCTAGGTTGATGCGGCTGGCAGGGTTGGGTTAAGCCAAAACGGCTTTAATCACTTCGCCGTGGACATCGGTGAGGCGCATGTCACGACCCGAGAATCGAAACGTAAGTTTGGTATGATCCATGCCGAGGAGGTGGAGCATTGTTGCGTGGAGGTCATGAATGGTCACCTTATTCTCTACCACCTTGTAACCGTATTCATCGGTGGCACCATACGCGACCCCGCCTTTGACACCTCCTCCCGCCAACCAGATCGAAAAGCCAAAGGGATTATGATCTCGACCATCGTTGCCTTGAGCGAAGGGAGTCCTACCAAATTCCCCAGCCCATACCACCAAGGTGCTATCCCAAAGCCCCCGCGATTTCAGATCCCGAAGGAGTCCAGCGATCGGCTGGTCGATTGCACGCGCATTGGAGGCATGCCCTTTGAGCAAATTAGAATGTTGATCCCATCGATCATTGCCATCCACTTGACCACAAGTTAGCTCGATAAACCTCACGCCTCGTTCCACTAGCCGTCGTGCGGTCAGGCATTGAGAGGCATAACTGCGCGTAGCGGGGACGCTCGAATTAAGACCGTAGAGATTTCGTGTCGCTTCACTTTCTCCCTTGATCTCGGCCAACTCTGGCACCGCACTCTGCATTCTGTAAGCCAATTCGTAATTAGCGACAGCGGATTCCAATTGATCGGCAACCCCAAATTCTCGCACGACTTCGGCGTCCAGTTTTCTCAATAGATTGAGCTTGTTCTCTTGCAAACTAGGTTTCGACTCCAATGGTTGGATATTCGCCAGTGGTTTTGATCCAGCGCGAAATATCGATCCTTGAAAGCTCGCTGGTAAAAAACCGCTACCAAAGTTTTCCAGCCCGCCGGGCGGCACCAAACCGCCATTCAAAACCACATACCCGGGTAAATTCTGGTTCACCGAACCTAAACCGTAGGTAACCCAAGAACCCATACTCGGCCTGCCAACTAAACCGAGACCCGTATGTAAAAAATAATTGGCACTCGTGTGCTCGGAAAAATTAGAGGTCATGGATCTAATGACGCTCAGATCGTCGGCGCACTTAGCAATCTCAGGGAACAGCTCGCTGATGGGCAACCCGCTATTACCATGTTGATTGAATTTCCAAGGGGATCCTAATGTGTTGCCGTTGTTATTGAACTGGGTCGGTTCCATCTTCATTTTGAATGGCTGACCGCTCTCTGCTTGCAACCTCGGCTTCGGATCGAACGTATCGACTTGGGATGGACCTCCGTCCATGTAGAGGAAAATGATATTTCTAACTTTCGCTGGAAACTGCGGTGGCTTCGCCGCGAGCGGAGAGACCGGTATGCCCCGTGCCTGATCCTGAAGGAGCGAGAAAAACGCCAACGCACCAAACCCATTTGCTGTACGGCTCAGTGCTTCTCGCCTCGACAGTCTTAACGGATTATTTCCCATGTTGTTAGTTCAGGTAAATGAAGCTCTTGACGTTAAACAATACGTGGCAAAGGTCTGCAACGGAAGCAATGTGACTCCCAGAATCTCCGTAAACTTTGCTCTGCTGTTCAAGGAATTCTTGAGATCCTTTCTGTTCCTCAACGGTGGGCTCACGTCCAAAAGCATTCTGGTAAAGTTGGCGCACCAATCCCTCGGGGTTATTACCGGAGACCGCGATGGCTCGTTTCGCCCAAAACATGCTTTCCTCTTTAATGAAAGGATCATTCAGCAGGATGAGCGATTGGGCAGGCACATTAGAAACCGTCCTTCTACCGACAGTGGAGGAAGGTACGGGAGTGTCAAAGCTCCGCATCAATGGTGAGAGAAAATTGCGCCTGACCTCTTGGTAAATACTCCGGCGACGGGCGCCGTCCAAGGGGCCACTCTGGCCGGGTCTCCCACGGCCCTCCATGAACTCAGTAAGGTGGACCGGGACACTATTCCCGTACATGGTTGGATCCAATCTGCCAGACAAGGCTAAGATTGCATCGCGAATTGCCTCACCTTCGAGTCGCTTGATCGGCATTCTGTGCCAGAGCAAGTTGTCCGGATCTAATTCTTCCGCTCGTGAGTCACTCACCCGACTGGACATTTGATAGGTTCGAGACGTCACCAACAGTTTGATCAGTTTCTTGTTGGACCATCCTAAATTCGACCGGTAATTGCTAGCTAACCAATCCAGTAATTCCGGATGAGTTGGTGCCTGACCGAGAACTCCAAAATCATCTGGAGTAGGAACGATTCCTCGACCAAACAGATGTAACCAAATCCGATTCACCATCACGCGAGATGGAAATGGGTTTTTCGAGTCAAGCAGACGATCCGCGAGCTCAAGGCGGCCACTTCCTGTCTTGAAAGCATTACGCGAAGTTCCATCCAACGCCTCTAAAAACTGTCGAGGAGCGATCTCGCCCATTGATTTGGGGTTCCCTCGGATGAAAATAGGTTCATCCAAACCGTTCCCATCAGCCATTGAAGGTACTCGAGGAACGGTAGGGATCAGATTCTCAAGCGAGATCAATTTTTTTAGTGAAGGATCCTCTGTGTCCATTGGATTAAAAAATCCAAAACGCAATAGGAGCGATAAAAGAATGGGTGGTTCCTTGGAATGTTGTTCAACTCTTTTCAACTCTTCTTCTGCTTGGGATTGGAAAGTTTTCGCAGAAGTCCCTGCAACGGATGCACCCCCGAATTCCGGCGGTTTCGCATCATCCGACAATACGACGTGGGAGAGAGCTGCCCAACCCGTCTCTGAGTAGGAGGATTTGCCTCCAGATGCTAGGTCTCGGGTGGATGTGTCGCTCAAATCAATGTAAATCCGATGGCCTTTCCACCGTTCGAGGTCAATGCTCGTCCACGCCAACTCATCTCGGTCTAAAACACGACGCAACGAACCGTAAATGGGATCCTGAACAATGTTGAAATTATCCACCATCAGATTGAATCGTGATTCACGACCTGCGACCCGGAGATGGATGAATCGATTCGTGATCGTAAATGTAGGAGAGCGAATGGCACCCTGCAAACGGGTCGAAAATCTCGCACTATGCAATATGGGTTCAGTCACCAAAACAGGATCATGCTTTGGCCCGAGGAGTAGAAGATCGTTCGGTTCTACCACCCCGTCATGAAACGCTTCTCCATCAATTGTCCACTCCCGAAGGGAAACTGGATTAGCCGCAGAAACCAATGCCGAGGCACCAGAGATTTGCGTGGCCGACTTTCGGTTCGACCAAGCTTCCATAGCACGTTTAACGGCCATTACTTTGTTCGTTCCCAGCGATGGGTCGATCTGTGCATCAGCCTTTCCAAGAGCGTCTAAAATTTTCGGCACCGACTGGATTTGAGTTCGCCAAGAATTGACTACTGCTGAAGTAGCCGTGGGTTTGTTTGCGCGAATATCTGCAATAATTATGTCGAGTTTATTATCAGGGAAAAGTGGGCGTTGTGCATAACGTGAACTCGAGAACACACCGTAGAGGGAGTAATAGTCTCTCGTCGGTATCGGATCGAATTTGTGATCGTGGCAGCGTGCACAAGCTATCGTCAAACCTAGAAACGTTTTGGACATCACATCGATTTGGTTGTCGATGAATTCGCTTTGATGGGCGCGGACATCCACGGGCGAATGGGTTTGTTGGCCGAACCAGAAAAAGCCCGGACCAATCACAGACTCATTGTGACCAGAGATTGGATCGATTCTGGGTTTGGCTAAAAGGTCGCCGGCCAAATGCTCCCGTAAAAACTGATCGTAAGGGACGTCCTCATTCAATGCTCGGATGACATAATCACGATAACGAAAGGAGTTGGGGATTTCATAATCAAATTCGTGTCCCAAAGTCTCGGAATAGCGCACTAGATCTAACCAATGCCTTGCCCATCGTTCGCCAAATCTAGGCGAGGCTAAAAGGCCATCAACTAACTCAGAATAAGCCTGTGGACTTTCATCCTTAAGAAACTTCTCAACCTCCTCGATCGAAGGAGGGAGGCCTACTAGGTCAAAAAACAATCGCCTAATTAATGTGCGTCGGTCCGCGTCAGGCCCTGCCTTTATCCTGCTCGATTCAAGCTTTGCTAACACGAAACGATCCACTGGATTCGAAGACCACGAAGTGTCCTTCACCTTCGGTGGCTTCTGGTTGAGAATCGGTCCCCATGCCCAGTGTTCCCGTTTTCGTTTTGCGACATCAAAAACTACAGGATGATCCACTGACGATGCTGCTTGGTTAGGGGAAGCAGGCCAAGGTGCCCCATGTTTGACCCAGAGGGTAAGCGTCGCAATTTCATCCTCACTGAGACGAATTTTTGGAGGCATTAAAAGGTCTGGGTTCGCGTAGCTAATTGCTTCGATCAACAGACTTTTCTCGGGGTGACCTGGAACTAGAGCAGGTTTGGTTTCCCCTCCTCGGAGTAGTGCTGCTCTAGAATCCACTTTCAAGCCACCTTTAAGTTTCTCACTTCGTTCCGAGTGACATTTGTAGCAGCGATCCGCCAGCAGGGGTCGCACCTGTTTTTCAAAAAACTCTACATCACCTCCGGGAAGCCCATCCGCCCGAGTAATTCCAATGTAGGGAAGAATCAAGAAGAGGAGAAATCCACTTGTCAGGCTCCCAATAAGCTTTATCGCTGGTGACATGGGGTTTTGACGGAATTCGAACTCCAGTTATTTAATCAGCCCAACTTGATACTGGAGCAGAAAACTATCTCCATGTTGGATCCAAACGATTTGTGGTTGAAGTAACAACGATGGGTGATTCATTCCCTCGAGATTGATCTAGAAAATGCAGATTGTCAGCGACATTGTGATCCTAAATGCGCCTCGGCAAAGACGTAATCGGTGACGGTTTGTCCTTTCAGCAAATGTTCCTGAATGATCCGCTCCAACACGACGGGTGAACAAGAGTGGTACCACGTTCCCTCTGGATAAACCACGGCCACAGGACCATTCACGCAAATCCGAAGGCAATTCGCTTTCGATCGGAGTATCGTCACCTGTGGCTCGCCCAGTCCTAATGATTTCAGGCGAGTCTTCAGGTATTCCCACGCAACCAAACCAACCTCCCTTGAACAGCACTTGGCTTCCGTTGGGTCAGCACAAAGAAAGATGTGTCGAGACGTTGTTTCTAACCCGAGAGATTTTACCATCCGCTGGATCTCAGTTCCGGCAATAGTCATGGAAACGATTCTGCTGAGGGATGGACTCGCTGCCAATCCTTGAATCGCCACTTCTTACGAACGATGTTACTGAAAACGACGTTAGGTCACTTCAGGAGCCATTAGCTTCGCAGTAACTGAACGACAAATGGTGATGAAGGTTTCTTCTGGAAGGCCTAAACGCCTTTCTTTCCAATGGAGAATACCCCAATTACGCCTGATTTTCCTACGTCCCATAGAGAGTGCCACCAAACTCCCAAGTTGAAGTTCCTTGCGTGCAATCCAAGGCGCAAGGATTGCGATCCCTAGGTTAACTCGAACCAGCTCCTTGATCGCTTCCATACTGCCAACTTCGATGAAGGTATGAGGGACTAGGTTTTCCTCCTTAAAAAAATCATCGATGAGTCGGGAAGTGAGGCTATGCCGTCCGTGTAAGATAAAATTTTGTTTAATTAAGTCCTCACGGACTGAGTGTTTCAGTGTGGCCCACGGGTGCTCAGAAGAAGTGATGAATTTGAGTTCATCATGGAAAAGGTGGTGGAAGACTAGCGAATGTTCGGACTGAATCTCCATACCAATTGCTAGATCGATCCGATGAGTCTTCAGTCCGTCAATCACATCCATTGTGTCGCCCGGTTCGAGCTCGATCACACAATCAGGGTAATGTTTTCTGAACTCCAATAAGACCTCAGGAATGATATACTGGCACGCAGTGGAACTCGCGCCGACACGAAGTCGAATTCTACCCCACTTACCCAGATGCACGAGCGATCGTCGGGCCAAATCCATTTCTTGGAGGATTTTTTTTGAGTGCATTTGAAGCATTTCGCCTGCCTGTGTCAGAAAAACCTTTTTTCCGACTCGATCAAAAAGACGACAACCCACATCCGCCTCCAAAGCACGCATCGAATGGCTGACTGCAGATTGCGACAAGAAAAGTTCTTTGGCGGCCTGAGTGAAACTACCGACGCGGGCTAGGGTCGCGAAGGCGTTCATCTGGCGACTATCAATAGGATGGCTCATGATTACTGAGAGGTTCCGTGCAGATAAGCACACGTATGCTAAGCAAGCCGTAGGCCAAGTGGGATAAGGTTCGAAGCAAGGGAAAAACCTCACGCAATAGCACAGAAAAGAACTTCTGAAGCGATTGGATGTTTAGCTAAATAACCATGGTGTCCAAAAATCACCATCTGGAATGAAAGCCTAGGATTCCAGTCCTTGAAGAGATTGGATCATTGTAATCCTGAGTGCTGACTCGCCAACTAAGAGCGGAACCGCTTAAACTTCCGCAGTCAGAACTATGGCCAAAGACTTTATCCGGATCGGCGGAGCGCGGGAGCACAACCTTAAAAATTTAACCTTATCGATCCCGCGAGATCAATTGGTTGTGATCACAGGGTTGAGCGGTTCAGGCAAATCATCGTTGGCCTTTGACACGATCTACGCAGAGGGCCAGCGTAAGTATGTTGAATCTCTCTCGGCCTACGCACGCCAATTCCTAGATCAACTTAAGAAACCCGAACTTGATTACATCGAAGGACTTTCACCTTCGATCTCGATAGAACAACATGGTGCGGGTTCAAGTCCACGGTCCATCATCGCGACGACTACGGAAATATATGATTTCTTACGTGTGTTGTATGCGACGGTCGGGCAATCCCACTGCCCTGTCAGCGGCCTACCCGTCACGCACCAATCCACAAGCGATATCGTCGATCGCCTGATGAGTTTACCTCCAAAGACTCGCATGATGCTGCTCGCGCCCGTAGTCAAAAGCGTCAAAGGGGAGTTTCGTGATGTGATCGAACGTTTAGCCCGCGAAGGATTTGTGAGGGCTAGGGTTGACGGCGAACTGGTTGAACTCGCGGTCAATGTGCGAATCAAATTGGATCCTAAAAAGACTCACACTATCGAAGTGGTTGTGGATCGATTAGTGATGGACGAAAAAATAAGGGTGCGGTTGAGTGACTCCGTGGAAACCGCGTTGAAATGGGGTGAAGGTGAACTCCTCGCGCTCCATCAACCTTCTCATGCTGACTCTACAACCGGGTGGATTGAAGCGGCTCATTCGAACCGGATGAGAAGCCCATCGACAGGCCATACCTTCGATCGATTAACTTCAAAGCATTTCTCATTTAACTCCCCGTTCGGAGCGTGTCCAGTTTGTCACGGATTAGGGCAGAAACTCGTTTTTGATGCCGGCCTGATTGTTCCCAACCCCGAAAAAAGTCTCGGTGACGGCGCGGTTCTCCCATGGCGTCGTGGCGGGAAACGAATGATTGTCTATTACAAGGCAATGTTGCGAGGACTAGCCCAACATTATGAGGTCAGCATGGAAACTTCGTTCGCCTCTCTTCCTGAAAGTTTTAAGACCGGCCTGATGCTTGGTTCGGATACAACCGAGATCGATTTTGTGTTCAATCGTGCAGGAAAGCCGACAAAAACAAGGCGACCCTTTGAAGGGGTAATCCCTCATTTGCAACGCCTTTATCAGGAGAGCGAGAGCGAATTTACCCGCAATCGGTTGAAAGGTTTTATGAGCAGCACGGACTGCGACTCATGCCAAGGCGCACGACTCAAGCCAGAGATTCTCGCAGTGACATTGGGGCAGGAATTTCGGAAGCAAACTTCCCAACTTAACCGCCAGCCAATTCCCGGCCTTTCAATCATGGATTTTTGCTCACTTTCCGTCAACGAATCGCAAGGATTTTTGGAGAGAATCCAGCTTACAGAATTCCAACGAAAGGTGGGGACAGAAGTAATCCGAGAAATTCAAACTCGTCTCAAGTTCTTACAAAACGTCGGATTAGGATACCTGACATTGAATCGTGAAAGCGGGAGCCTGAGCGGTGGCGAAGCTCAACGCATCCGGTTGGCCACTCAGATAGGTGCTGGGCTGGTCGGGGTACTTTATATTCTGGATGAACCAAGTATCGGTTTGCACCAGCGGGACAATGACCGTCTCCTAGAGACAATCCAGTGCCTACGCGATGCCGGGAACTCAGTCCTCGTGGTTGAACATGATGAAGACACCATCCGACGAGCCGATTACGTCCTCGATCTTGGGCCGGGTGCCGGAGTTCATGGAGGTGAACTCGTTGCAGCGGGTACACTCGCTGAAGTGTTGGCAAACCCTCGATCACTCACCGCAAAGTATTTAACCGGAGAGCTGTCCATTGTGATACCCAAGCTCCGTGTTCAATCATGCCCAGAGAGAGGATGTATCGAAATCCTCGGTGCCACCGAGAACAACCTGAAAAACATTGATGCTAGGATTCCCCTCGGCACTTTAACCTGCGTCACTGGGGTGAGCGGGTCCGGAAAAAGTACTCTCGTTGACGATGTTTTGCGTCGTGCGTTGTTCAGAAAGTGGTATGGATCCAAGGATCGCCCGGGTGCACACAAAGCAGTAATCGGGATCGAAAACCTCGAAAAAGCCATTGTCATTGATCAAACTCCTTTAGGTCGAACACCACGCAGCAACCCTGCGACTTACACAGGAATGTTTGACCATATACGGGATCTGTTTGCCAAATTACCGACATCCAAGATTCGCGGATATGCGACTGGGCGATTCAGTTTCAATGTCAAAGGAGGCCGTTGCGAGAAATGCAAAGGTGACGGCCTCATTATGATCGAGATGCATTTTCTGCCTCCGATCTATGTGACATGCGAGAAATGTAGTGGACGTCGTTACAACCGTGAAACCCTCGATATTAACTACAAGGGGTTGAACATCGCCGATGTTCTAGCGTTAACAGTGGATGAAGCGGTTGTTTTCTTTCGAGCAATCCCCCCGATTCATCATCTTTGCCTGACCTTAGCGGAGGTTGGTCTGGGTTATATTGGACTTGGACAATCCGCGACCACGCTCAGTGGTGGAGAAGCTCAACGCATCAAACTCGCCGCAGAGTTAGCCAAAAAATCCACCGGACGGACGCTATATATCCTCGACGAACCGACTACCGGGTTACATTTCCATGATGTCGCAAAACTTTTGGAAGTCCTGTTTAAGCTACGAGCCGCCGGAAACACTCTGTTGGTGATTGAGCATAATCTGGACGTTATCAAAACGGCAGATTGGGTAATCGACTTAGGGCCTGAGGGAGGAACAGCGGGAGGTTTTATAGTTGCCCAAGGCACTCCGGAGGAAATCGCTGCAACTCCCGAAAGTTGGACTGGTCGATATCTGAAACCAATTCTTTCTCGTCACCACGGGAAGTAAATCAACTGGCCCACTTCTCGCCTACTCTCTAATCATCCAGAGCCCAATAGGGATTGATTTCAACACTCAGTTCAGTCGCAGGTACGTTTCGCAAGATTTTGCGTTCGGCGAGAATCCCCACCATGCCCGCGTTATCCGTGCAATACTCCTGATTCGCCAAGCGAAGCTCCAACCCATGCTCGCAACATTCGTTCTCTAATTTCGTTCGTAAAAGCCGGTTACAGGTGACTCCGCCAGAGGCAGTGACGCATCCAACTCCCAGTCGCCTAGCCGCACGTAATGTTTTTGTCACCAATACATCGACAATTGCAGCTTGCGCGCTCGCACATAAATCCCGAATCCCCGAGGCGGACTCGAGCACATCAGGATGATCGCGTAAAAAATACCGAACCGCCGTTTTCAAGCCGCTGAAACTAAAATCATCACTCGCAACCTGCATGAGTGGCCTAGGAAACAGATGAGCGGAAGAATTTCCATTGGCAGCGAGCCGATCCAAGCAAGGCCCTCCCGGATACGGCAGCCCGATTAGTTTCGCGATCTTGTCAAAACATTCCCCTGCGGCGTCATCGACCGTGGAACCAAGGACAACATGCTCCTGCTCAGCGCGGACGTGGGCCAAAATCGTGTGTCCTCCACTCACAATCAACGAAACCGAAGGTCTGAATTCCTCAAAGCAAGCGCGTGGAGGGGTCCCTTTGATCCAAGGAGAATACAAATGCGCCTCGTGATGATTGATTCCGTAAAAAGGTTTTCCCAATACAAAAGCCATTGTTTGAGCCGCCTGAAACCCGATCATCAACGCGCTGGGTAATCCTGGGCCTTGGGTCGAGGCGAGGTATTCCACATCCTGCGGTTTCACCCCTGCTCGTCTCATGGCTTCGTGAGCAACCGCGTGGATATTTCGAAGGTGTTCGCGACTCGCCAATTCCGGAACAACACCACCGTATTCCTTATGAAGTTTGACCTGAGATGCCACGACGTTCGCCAACACGCCTCCATCCTGCACCACAGCGACACTCGTTTCGTCGCAAGAAGTCTCAATAGCCAGTAGCGTCATTGGGCTGCCAGTTTGCCGGCCCCTCCACCATCAGAATTCGCCCTTTCACGAAACATAACCATCCCCTTCAGAAAATCGTTTGCTCGATCCAATTGAACATCTTTTACATTTCGTACTCGGGTCTGTTGAGCCTCATCAAGGTTCTCGATCCCTCCGGTTAAACGCCGTAGATAAAGTGCCTCTTCCTCTTCTTGGGTGGTTGGAATGATGCTGTCCGGTTTAATCCCGTGTTCATGAATCACTTTGTGGCTCGGCGTATAGTATTTAGCTGTCGTCAATCTAAGAGCTGAACCATCTTGGAGTGGCAGAATGCTCTGAACCGAGCCTTTGCCGAAAGTCTGCTCCCCCATCACGTAAGCTCGACCCAAATCTTGCAAGCACCCGGAAACAATTTCAGACGCCGATGCACTTCCGTTGTTCACCAAAATAACAATCTGAACTTTCGGAAACTGATCCCGGCCTGACGCCCGATACTCCTCCGCCTTCACTCGCGCGGCTCGACCTTCAGTTGAGACAATCAACTGACCTCTGGGGAGGAACATTTCGCAAACCTTGACTGCTTGGTCGAGCAGTCCGCCCGGGTTATTCCGTAAATCCAAAACCAACCCAGTCATCCCTTGGTTGCTCAGTTTTTTAAGAGCAGCACTCAGATCTCCAGAGGTTTGTTCCCCAAATTGTGTGAGTCGAACGTAGCCGATTTTGTTCTCCCCTAGAGGAAACTCTCCCCGGTTATTCACGTCCTTCACTGTAGCCACTTTGATCACCGCACGTTTCAGCTTGAAGTCCTTGGGCTCAGGCCATGACGGGCGTGCGAACGTGATAGTCACCTCAGAATCTGGCTCACCACGCAATCGCTTTACCGCGTCTCCCATGGTTGCTTTCTCGGTCCCGCGGCCATCAATTTTCACAATTTTATCCCCGGTCAACACCCCGGCTTTGAAAGCTGGAGTGTCCTCCATGGGAGCTACAACGGTCAGAACCCCATCGCGGAGTCCGACCACAATTCCAACCCCACCGAACGCTCCCTCAGTGTCGTTCTTAAGGTCCGTGTACTTCACGGGTTCCATGAACTCACTGTGGGGATCCAAGGTGCTAATCATTCCACGTAGCGAAGAGTAAATGAGATCTTGATAGGTCAGATTCGCGCCATCCACATAATCTTGGCGGACGCGTTCCAAAACTCGCATGAACAGCTCTACATGAGAATAGACGTTCTCTTTCTCTGCCGCCTGCGCAGAACTCAAATAAATCTGCGCTCCGACAAACAAATTCAACCCCAAAACCGTGATCAAGAAAATGTATAGGAGTCGTTTCTTCATATAACTTTTCCTAAACTAGTAGCTGTAAAGGGGGTTGGCAAGTTGCAGTCAGATTGGATTTTAAAAACGACAAGGCTTTTTCTGAATTATCGGATTGAAACGAACCAGAGATCATCTCAAAGTTCAACCTATGAGTAATGTTCCCCTCGCTCGACCACTGGACCGCACTGCGTGGCTGATATGCATCATCGCGTCCATCGGCTTTGCATTCGACATTTACGAGCTACTCATGCTCCCCCTCATCATTAAACCTGCAATCGAAAGCCTAGGCGGGTTCAAACCGGGGAGCCCTGAATACATTCATTGGGCCCGAATGTTGTTCTTTTTACCGGCCTTTTTCGGAGGAGTTTTCGGCCTCCTCGGAGGATACCTGACCGACCTCTTGGGGCGACGGAAGGTGTTGACTTGGAGCATCCTTATTTACGCATTCTCGGCTCTCGCTGCCGGTTACAGCACTTCCCTCAACCAGTTGCTCTTCTTTAGGTGCCTTGTTTTTATGGGTGTTTGCGTCGAGTTCGTGGCTGCAGTGGCATGGCTCGCGGAACTATTCCCGAACCCTTTGCAACGTGAAAAAGTCCTTGGCTACACTCAAGCATTCTCCTCTTTAGGAGGTTTGTTAGTTTCAGTTGCTTACGCACTCGCGGTGACATACCGGGAAAGCTTCTGGCCGGTCCAAGGAACTCATGATGCGTGGCGTTACACCTTGATGAGCGGGGTGCTCCCTGCCCTTCCCTTAATCCTGATTCGACCCTTTCTCCCCGAATCACCTGCATGGGCACAAAAAAAAGCCGCCAACCAACTCAAACGCCCGAGTTTCGCAGCTTTGTTTTCCCCTCAACTTCGAAAAACAACTGTCGTCACCGCTTTAATGTTCGCCTGTAGCTACGGCATTGCTTTCGGAGCGATTCAGCATTTACCGCAAATCATTCCTGGGCTGTCGAGTCTGACAGGGCTGACTCCTCCTCAGCGTGAAAAAGTAGTGGCTTCAGTTCAACTTTTTCAGGAAATCGGTGGACTGGTGGGACGATTTCTTTTGGCGTTTCTCACTGTTCGTATTCTCAGCCGGCAAAAACTTCTCCGTGCTTTTCAGATACCAGGTCTGATCATCGTCCCGTTTGTCTTTTTTGTTCCCGCAGTTTCAGATTTGGGGTGGCTCAAAATAGGGATATTTTTTGCCGGAATGGTGACCGTGGCTCAGTTCAGTTTTTGGGGTAATTATCTACCTCGAGTCTATCCCATGCATCTCCGAGGGACCGGCGAGAGCTTCGCGGCAAATGTCGGGGGAAGAATTCTTGGAACCTCCTTCGCTTGGATCACAATCAGCGTGGCAGGTTCGGCTTGGTTGAAGGGGTTGATGCCGGCAGCTTCCAGTTTCACTAAATTCGCATACACCGCCGGCACAGTAGCCCTCGTGGTTTATCTAGCAGGTTTGATCCTTTCGTTCAGTCTCCCAGAACCTCCCGAGAAACTCGCTGAAGATGAGTGAACGCTCGCCTCAGCCGTTCTAAAGTTCAGACCCCTTTCGAACGAGTATCGAGGAGCAAGCCAGCCTGCCAAGGGAGAAGTCCAGACTCGCTCTCTTCTCCCTTCTGAGCGAGTTGAGATAACATCGCCTTGCTCGCGATCAACGTGGGATCAATCCCCTGCTCCGAAGCGACCGAATCACGAATCGCTTTCAACTCTTCAAACCGTTGTTGTTCCGTGAAACTAGGACTCGATCCTGCCTGCCAACGTTTGATCGGCCAGCCGGAACGAGGTAACGCTAGTGCACGTGAAATCGCATTTTCAACCCCCTTCCGACGAGCACTTGAATACCGTGTCGGCAGCAATGATTCGAAATCCTTTCCAGCATCTGCAGCCTCCGCAACACGAGTCATCAATTCATGACTCATAGTAAAGTATGGTGGTAGATTCGCCGCGATCGCTTCCTGCTCACGCCAATAAAAAAGTTCTCGAACCATGGCCTGCGCCCGCCTTTCGAGGCGATCAGTCCCCTTGACTCGCCAATGCACCTCTAGATCGACCACATCAGGTCGGGCACAATCCCGAATCAATCTAGCGCACGTTTCCTGATGCCAGCCGAGTCTACCTTTGGCGATTAATTGATCCGTTAAGAGGTTGGAAAGATTTCGGAGGTGGCGAGTATCATTTCGTGCGTAAACTTCCATCCGTTCAGAAAGTGGTCGCAGTGCCCAATTCATTTTTTGTGGTCCCTTTTCCAACTGAACACCGAGGAATTTTTCCACCAAATGGCTGAGCCCAAACTGGAGTTCCCCGAGTAGACGGGCCGCGATCATCGTATCAAATACTAGGTTGGGAATAAAACCATAGCCGCGCCTTAGCATACGCAAATCGTAGTCCGCTCCATGAAAAACCAGTAGCCTTTTTTGCAATGCGACCCACAATGGATTCAGATCCAATTTAGCTAACGGATCGATCAACTCATCCCCTCCTGCGTGACTGATTTGGATCAGGCACACTTTTTCAGGATACGCGTGCAAGCTGTCGGCCTCGGTATCGATCGCGATCCAAGGCGACGCTTCCAAACTACCAATAAGAACATTCAAGGATGCTAAACTGGCGATCACACAATAGAAAAAACCGAAAACGCCTCGTCTGCCAATACTTTCATCACGAAATGTTTGTTGAAGCACTTGCTTTGTGCAATTTGACATCCGAGCCTTTCAACAGGCATCCTATCGGAGATGTCGATTTCGTGGCCTTGGGTCGCGTTTGTAATACTGATCTGTGCGATGGGGAGCTTCTTCTTCGCACTCGCAGAGTCGGCTCTGTTCGCCTTGGGCAAATGGCGCGCCCATCAACTCGCTGAAACTCATCCTATAAAGGGCCACCGAGTAGTCGCATTGTTGAACACCCCTGAGAACCTTCTCGCTGCACTCATATTCGGAAATACCCTCTGTAATGCGTTAATGGTGGCATCCATGGTTTGGCTGACCCTCCACGAAGGCATCGCCTTGCTTGCGCCAATGCTGGGTCTATCTATTTTTATCCTTTTCGCCTGCGAGGTCGCCCCCAAAACCTTAGCCGTCAGGACCCCTGAGTTCTGGGCTGTGCGCGTTGCATTATTTGTAGAAATTCTCCTTCGAGCGACAAAACCATTCTTATTGTTCGCTAAAAGAACCATCGAATGGCTAATCGCGATGGCAACCCCGAAATCGGTGCAACCTAATCCGAATCTCAGTGACGAGGAATACGCGGAGCTACTTGAAATGGCGTTCCAACAGGGCGCACTCCAACAATCAGAAAAACAGGCCATCCTGAAAATCATCTCTCTGGACCGAAAGACAGCAGAAGATGTGATGAAACCTCGAGCGACACTCGCCTGTATATCGGACGAACTCACGCAGGAGGAAATGGTGGAAGCGGCTCGCCGCCTACGCCACAGTCGAATCCCCATTTACGATGAGACACCCGATACCATCGTGGGAATCCTCAATTCGCGAGCACTTTTAACTAATCCGCAGATCGACCTAGCCGAGGCGATTGAACTGCCTTCGTTTGTTCCTGCCACAATGAATCTACTCCAACTCATGCGTAGCTTACAAAAGCAACGCCGCGGAGTTGCCATTGTGTTGGACGAATTCGGAGGCACCGCTGGCTTAGTAACCATAGAGGACGTCCTCGAAGGAATCATGGGGAGGACTCGCCGGACTTCAGAGGATCGTGGATTTATTTTCGAGAAAATCGCTAAGGATCAATGGAGGATCAATGGTCGGATGCGAACAGAAGATTTCCGCCGCGAGTTTCCTGACCTAGACCTAGTCGACGAAGTCGAAACAATGGGTGGGCTGTTGATTCACCAAATCGAAACCATTCCAACGGCTGGTCAGTCTGTAGTTTGGGGTCGACTCAAATTAACCGCACAAATCGTAGATGATCGCCGCGTTCACGAACTACGGGTTGAGGTCATACGCGAAAGTTAAGCGATGGATTATCTCACAATAATCATCCTCCCGTTAGCGATCGTGGTTTCCTTCGTCTGTGCTGGGATGGAAGCGGGTGTTTTCACACTCAGTCGCTGGAAAATTCGTCAGCAAGTAAGGAAGGGATTTCGCCGAGCAAAAGTTCTCCAACAGCTCTTGGAAAACTCTGAAAACTTCCTTTGGACCATCGTGGTCGGGAACACCATTGCTACGTTTGTGGCCTTTGTGCTTGGTGTTCTAGTTCTAGAACGAGCCTGCGAAGGTAGGACTGTCGTTTTGGTTGCAGGCTTTGTTGGAGGGGTGGGTCTATTCTACATGCTATGCGATCTGCTCCCGAAAACCCTGTTTCGGCTCTACCCCAACCGTCTCTGCATGTTAGCCGCAATTCCTTTTCGTTTTTTTCATTTTTTACTCAGCCCGATTGTCGGTGTTATGACACATTTTTCCAATGGGTTGTTACGTTGGACTGGCGGCAAAATCTTTACCGGACAAGTTTTCACGAGTCGCGGTGAACTACGCCAAATCATGCAGGAATCGGCTCATGGTTTGAGTAGTGAGGAAAAGGTGATGATCAACCGAGTCTTAGACCTTCAAAAGATTCGAGTGGGACAGATTACAATTCCATTTGCACGTTTCCCGACGGTAGTGATCTCTCAGTCCACAGGTTCAGTTGTCCGGTTAGCCGCCGAACATAAGGGAATAATCTGGCCAGTGTGGCAGGAGAACGAGGGTCAACAAACGTTGGTTGGCTTATTGGATGTGAGAAGTCTACTTTTTAAAGCAGATACCGAATCAACACAGCCTATTCAAGAGTTCGTCACTTCCGCTCTGTTTTTTGCGGAAGATCTCACGGTAGAAGAGGCCCTACGTCGCCTGCAGAAAGCAGGCCAACGGTTGGCGGTTGTGCTGGGACGTGACAGACGAGAAATAGGCGTAGTCGGAGTTGAAGAGATCTTTCAAATTATATTTGGGGAGGTTCAGTTCTAATCTATGGAACAGGCAACCCTTATCGAACTTGCGCTGAAGGTCCTCTTGGTGGGAGCGATCATTGGTATCAATTTTTTCTTTGTCGCTGCCGAGTTTGCCCTCGTCAAATTACGTCACACTCAATTGGAGGAAAGCATTAGAAAAGGCAGCCGAGCTGCGAAGCAGGCAAAACTGGCACTGACTAATCTTGACTCTACCCTCAGTGCATGCCAGTTAGGTGTCACATTAGCGAGCTTGGCACTTGGGTGGGTGGGAGAACCGGTGGTTTCAGTGCTTTTGGCTCCTTTGTTGGATCTAATCCAAATCACTTCTCATGACGTCCGACACACGATCAGCGTGGTCGTGGGTTTCACCCTTCTGACTTTCCTCCACATCGTAGTCGGTGAACAGGTTCCCAAACGATTCGCGATCACCAACCCTCTGAAAGCGTCTCTTCTAGTTGCTCAGCCACTAAGGTGGTTTCAGAAGTTGACCTGGCCCTTTGTTTGGCTTTTAGACAAGTCCTCTGACTGGTCGATGGAGAGAGTGGGGTTGGATTCGAATGCCGAATCGGAGTCAACCCACTCACACGAGGAGCTCCGTTTGCTACTGGCGGGTTCACACACATCCTCGGCAGACACCAAACTCGGGCGGGATATCCTTCTCAATGCGCTTGACCTGAAACACCGTCGGGCCCGCGATGTCATGCGACCCCGCCACGAGTTGGTCGTGCTCAACACGCAGGCATCAATAGGTGAATGTTTAGAGATCGCTGAAAAGTCTAGGTTTTCCCGTTTTCCCCTCTGCATCGACGGTGATTTAGATCACACGATCGGAGTGGTCCATTTCAAAGATCTGATGGCAGCACGCCACCTTTCCCGACACGGAAACGACCTTGTCCCATTTGCTCGAAAACTAGTGTTTGTTCCTCCTACGGCTAGATTAGAACGCGTGCTCCAACTCCTTCTGGAACGACGTCTTCATATGGCGTTCCTCGTGGATGAATATGGCAGCACAGTAGGAATGATCACTCTGGAAAATATACTTGAGGAATTAGTCGGCCAAATCCAAGACGAGTTCGATCAAGAGAAGCCCCAGATTGAGATCCTCGATGCCGACAATTGGATTCTGGACGGAGCGCTACCGCTTCACGATTTGGCCAATCTTGTGAACGAATCGTTTGAGGAGGAGGACACAGTCACTGCAAGTGGCTGGATGACTCACCGACTCGAAGGGTTTCCCAAAAGGGGAGATACTATAACCTTAGGAGATTTTGAGCTCCGCGTCGAAAGTTTGGAAGGGCCCACGATCGAAAGATTGCGACTAACCCGAAAAATAAACAGGCACAATTCAAAACAATAAGTCTAGTTTGCCTCCTGATTGGCCAACAATCTTTCCATTTTCAGGAGCTCGTAATTGAACTAACTTTTCAGCATGGAATCGTCCCTGACAGCCGAAATGATTAATTTGGCCAAACAAGCGAAAGGTGCATCACGAGCCTTGGCACGCATCTCCAGCGATGAGAAGAATCGTTGTCTCATCGCTATGGCAGTGGCGATTCGTCTCAATTCCCGAGAAATCAAGGATGCAAACCGTCAGGATATGGATGCTGCCACGATCCAAGGTCTCTCGCGTGCCATGCTGGACCGACTCGAGTTAGACGACAAACGAATCGAAGCCATGGCAACCGGGCTCGAGGCGATTGCCGCCCTCCATGATCCCGTGGGAAGAGTGCTGGAAGATCGAACAAGGCCCAATGGCCTCAGGCTCAAGAAAATCGCAGTCCCCATCGGAGTTGTGGTCATTATTTACGAGTCTCGTCCCAACGTGACCGCTGATGCAGCCAGCCTTTGCCTCAAAACAGGTAACGCGACGATTCTACGCGGAGGAAAGGAAGCCATCCACTCAAACACTCTTATTGCTCAAGTATTAGTTGCTGCCGCATGCAAGGCCCTTCCTTCTTTCCCAAAGCACGCGATTCAAGTGGTTCAAACCCCTGCACGCGAGGCAATCCGAGAACTGCTATCATTCACCCAGTACGTGGATCTTTGCATGCCGCGTGGCGGTGAGGGGCTGATACGGGCTGTGACCGAATGCTCAAAAGTTCCAGTCATCAAACATTACAAAGGAGTTTGCCATGTCTACATTGACAACGAAGCGGACTTAACGATGGCCGCTGAAATTGTCATGAACGCCAAAGTCCAGAGGCCATCCACCTGCAACGCAATGGAAACAATGCTGGTTGATTCCAGTATTGCAGCCCAGTTTTTACCCCTTATAGGCAAGCAACTAGCGGATAAAAACGTCACTCTGCATGTCGATCAAGCGAGCCACCGATTGCTCGCCTCGACTGATGCAACCATGGTTCCCGCGACAGAACTGGATTGGAGCACCGAATACAATGATTTCATTCTGAACGTAAAGGTGGTTAGCGGCCTCGAGGAGGCTCTGGATCATATCGCGCATTTTGGTTCAGGCCATTCGGATGCGATTGTGACTCAGAATCAATCCACCGCCCAAACTTTCCTCCACGAGGTAGATTCGGCGGCGGTTTATTGGAACGCTTCGACTCGTTTTACAGATGGTGGAGAATTCGGCATGGGTGCAGAGATCGGCATTAGCACGGATAAAATTGGCGCACGTGGTCCGATGGGTTTGGATGAGTTGACCACCTATAAGTGGCTTGGCTTGGGCACCGGCCAGATTCGACGTTAAATGAACCCTTCAGACGCTGCCCGCTTCATTCGCGATCGCTTGCCCCAAGATGGCCTGTTTTCAGGGCATTCATGGCGAATTTCGCCAAGACCTTTGCCGCTTGGCCAGACCTTGGTAAACGAACTCGAAACGCTCGGGCGGGTGCTTCTCCGATTCAATCAAGCTCTCAACCGCCTCTACCAGCATAGCCATTCGGGCAAGCAACCGGGTTGGATTGCAGAGTGGCTCGATCGAGGGAAACCTTCTGAATTAATCGCTCTGCAACGCGATGATTCCTTCAAAAACGAACTTCCCCGAATCATTCGCCCGGATTTGCTTTTAACCGAGAATGGGCTTTCGGTGACCGAATTGGATAGCGTCCCCGGTGGTATCGGCCTGACCGCGTGGCTCAACCAGACCTATGCCCAGTTGGGAGACGATGCATCCTCCCCAATCGGTGGAGCATTGGGCATGCTGGATAGTTTCCGTGCGATATTCTCTGATGCACCACAAGTGCATGTGGTGGTTTCTGATGAATCATCCACCTACCGTCCTGAAATGACATGGCTTGCGGAACAACTAAATTCCCGTGGGAACTCGTTCAAAATCCAAAACGCCTCGTTTAACAATCCGAACGATCGAGATGCAGTCTACCGTTTTTTTGAACTATACGATCTCTCGAACGTAGAAGGTCACAAAACACTGTTTGAAAAAGCCCAACAGAGGAGCATCCAACTCACTCCTCCTCCAAAGCCAATTTTCGAGGAGAAGATGATGTTTGCCCTATTGTGGAACAAAAACCTTCGAACATTCTGGCACCAAGAACTCGGAGAAGGTTACCTGAACCAACTTCAAAAGATTGTCCCTTATACTTGGTTGTTAGATCCCACACCGCTACCTCCTCAGGGTGCTTTTCCCGAACTCAACCTCACGGATTGGAATCAGCTCAAAACTCTTTCCCAAAAAGATCGTGACCTCATCCTAAAGGTCTCTGGTTTTTCAGAATCTGCTTGGGGTGCCAGAGGTGTTTCATTGGGTAGCGACCTTTCAACCGCCGAATGGAGCCTTGTAGTCGATGCCGCTCTGGCCAAGTCCCAAACCGTGCCACATGTGTTACAACGTTTCCATAAACCACGAACCATCAGCACTGAGTGGTTCGACTTTCAAACCGAAAAGTTAATCCCGATGCTCGGCAGAGTCCGTTTGTGCCCGTATTATTTCATCTCAGGAAAAGCCGAATCGTATCAGATCCATCTAGGAGGGGTGTTAGCCACGATCTGTCCAGCGGATAAAAAAATAATCCATGGAATGAAAGATGCAATCTTGGCTCCCTGCTCCGTTGCCTAAGGGTTGATCGTTTCAACAAATGCAAACTTTCCGTCCTTGATAGCAATAATCACGGCGGGCTTCGTTGCATTCCGGTTGGCATCCATCGTCGTTTTACCGGTTACTCCCTCGAAATCTTTCGTTACAGCGATCGCGTCACGCACTTTCTGCCCATCGGTTCCGTTGGCTCGTTTCATTCCATCCACTAAAACATAGGCGGAATCGTAACCCAATGCCGCCATCGCATCCGGAACTTCCCCCGCAAACCGTTCCTTGTACTTTTTGACAAAACTTTGAACCTTAGGGTTCGTGGAATCAGGAGAGTAGTGCGTTGAATAAGCGCACCCCTCCATCGATTTTCCACCAATCGTCAGCAACTCCGGCGCTTCCCATCCATCGCCCCCAAATAAAGGCACAGTGATCCCCAGTTCTCGAGCTTGTCGCACAATTAACCCGGCTTCAGTGTAATAACACGGAGCAAAAATCGCCTCAGGATTCATCGATTTGATCGCCGTCAACTGCGCCTTGAAATCTTTGTCACCCGAACTGAATTTTTGCTCGATCAAGATCACACCGCCATCCGCAATCATTTGTTGCTTAAAGTAATCCGCCAGCCCAACACTGTAAGGAGCAGCAACATCGGTGAGCACTGCAATTTTGGAAGCTTTGAGGCTTTTTTTGGCGAATTTCGCCATGACCGTTCCTTGGAAAGGATCGATAAAACAAACACGAAAAATGAAGTCACGACCTTCAGTCACTTTGGGATTTGTAGAAGAAGGCGAAATCATGGGGACTTTGTATTGCTGGCAGATCGGTGCCGCTTCCATCGATCGCCCTGACGCTACCTCCCCAAGGATCGCCACCGCTTGATCTCGGGTAATCAGTTTCTTCACCACAGTCGCTGATTCACCCTGTTTGGATTGAGTGTCCTCAGTTTTGAGGACAATCTGTTTCCCCAACACACCTCCGGCTTGGTTGATCTCCTCAACAGCCAGCAATGTTCCCTTGTGGGAGGATTGACCAAAAACGGCCTCCTTCCCTGTCAGCGAGGCAAACTCCCCGACTACAATGCTAGAACCACCGGATCCGGTCGGGCTACAACCCATCCAACCTAGCCCCATGGTGACCATTAAAAACCCGACAAGTGAAAGACGAATGTTGATTCGGCGGTCGTTCATAGAAAGAATTACTGCCTAGTAGCTTAAACCCGGTTTCCTTCCACCGGCAACTGTGTAATCAAGACCATCAAATGCCAAAACTAGGGTTGAAAAATGGGTTGGAAATGATTCTCAGGGCTTAGTTTTCGTGTAAGATTTCGGCATGCAACTTGTATTACCCAAAGTGGTGCCTGTCCTTGACCTCGGCTTTCGTCCGGCCGCCTTAGCTTGCCACAAGTTTCTGTCAAACGTTGCCATGAGTGGGAAATCCGTTCCCCTGTGCCTTGCCCTAGAACAAGCGGATGGATCGATTTTTCATCATACAACCTCCGTTTTCGACGAAACCCATCCGCTCGCAGAGGGGAATTACAGGTTCGTGGAACGGTTGATAAAATTCCTACTTTGGAGTCGAGGCGGCTTCCGCGTTCATGTCCAAGGTCAGGAAGGGTTAGTCAAAAAACTTCAACAGCATTATCAGAAAACCTCCACGGGCCGATTCGATGGCGAAATAATGGGAAACCGAATCTATGGTCGGGATTTCGAGGTGGTGTCGGCAAAAAACATTCCTGACGAAAAATCAACCTCAACTCCGCTTGGTCGCCATCTGGAGGGTTGCCGGATCGGATTTGACCTTGGCGGTTCAGACCGAAAGGTCGCTGCCGTGATCGATGGGGAATGCATTTTTAGTGAGGAAACCGTCTGGAATCCGATCACACAAACGGACCCTGCTTATCATTTCGAAGGGATTATGGATTCCCTCAAAAAAGCCGCAGCCCATTTACCGAGGGTTGATGCCATCGGGGGGAGTGCCGCCGGTGTCTATGTAAACAATCAAGTCAAGGTTGCTTCCCTTTTTCGGGGCATTAATCCGACTGATTTTAAATCAAGAATCGAGGGGATTTTTCTCGATCTGAAGAAACAGTGGAATCAGGTTCCGTTCGAGGTTGCAAACGACGGCGAAGTAACCGCTCTCGCGGGTTCCATGTCTCTTAACGACAATTCGGTTTTGGGACTCGCCTTCGGAACCAGCACGGCTGGTGGTTACGTAAATGCTGAAGGTAACATCACCTCTTGGTTGAATGAATTCGCGTTCGTTCCGGTTGATTACCAAAATAATGCTCCCGTGGATGAATGGTCCGGTGACTCGGGTTGCGGAGTTCAATATTTCTCCCAACAGGCAGTGAATCGGTTACTTTCGGTGGCGAAAATCGAAGTGGATCCCACTCTGCCTGTACCGGAACGGCTTAAATACGTTCAAGAACTCATGTCTCGAGGCGACTCCCGAGCTCACCAAATCTATCAAACCCTAGGAACCTACCTAGGCTATCAGGTCGCTCATTTCACTTCGTTCTACGATATTAAACATCTCCTAATCCTTGGACGTGTTACCACAGGCGATGGCGGCACCATCTTAATCGATCAGGCCCGCAATGTGTTGCGGACTGAATTCCCAGAATTCGCCGAGAAGCTAAAATTTCACATGCCCGACGAAAAAGAAAAACGTCACGGCCAAGCAATCGCAGCCGCCAGCCTCCCATCGATCCAATCACCTCGTTAACCATTAAAATCGCCATGAACCCCTTTCTCTCCTTCGTCAATGGTTTTGAACGCCTCCTCCGCGAGGGGAAAGGTTTCCCCCTCGGAG
>SXQI01000137.1 GCA_005793025.1 Verrucomicrobiales bacterium | reverse complement strand
GCCGACAACATCGCCATCTCAAAATTATCCAACACAGGAATCAAACGCTCCAACAACGACTCGTTCGCATACTTGATCGCCTCCAGTTTTTCCCGTGCAGCCCGCTTCTTATAATTATCGAAATCCGCGTTCAACCGCACAAACCGTTCCCACGTCTCCGCAGCCTTGGCAACCTGAGCCTTCAACTCCTCCCACTGGGCAGGAGTCACCGCTTCCTCTGCGGGCTTCCCACCTTCATCCGTTCCATCCACTAAATCTGATCCGTTTGTCATAATCTGGTACCTAACCTTCGATGATCCATCGAGAATTGCACAACATACCCAAAACAGACGCTAAGAGCAACTCATGCTCAACGAAAAATCTGACAATCCACCCGCCGATGGATGTTATTTCGCAAGGTCTCGCGAACTTTTTGGACCCAGTTGCCTGATGACAAAACGCCAACCTCCCAACAACACCAAGGCCAGAGCCGCGAATTGATAGCCCGTCCACCCTCCCATGACCTCCGGTGTGTCTCGAAAGAGTTCATGCCCAAAACGGAACAGCCCGTAAGCGATGAGGTAGAGGTGAAAAAGTTGGGTCGGCAATACCACTTTCCGACGCAATACCCATAAAACCACGAGCACCAAAGCGTTGAACCCTAACTCCACTAGCACCGCTGGCCAACGCGCCACACCGGCTGCATCGTGAATAGTATACCAATCCTCAGGACAGATCCGGCCTAAGCAACACCCTTGAAACAGGCACCCGATCCGCCCCAACATAATCCCGATCGGCACGATCAACGCGAACCAATCCCCGGTCACACCCGTGTAGCCGATAAATCGTTTGGCAATCTCCACCCCGGCATACCCGCCTAACAATGCACCCGTAATCGATTTGCCCGTTGCCCACTTCATCCACCGATCCCCATGGCCCCAATGAATCCAGCCCTCTGCCGCAAGATAAACGAGCTTCGCACCGAGAAACGCACCCATCAACCCGCCGATATACACCAAAATCAAACGATCATCGCGCCTCGCCAAGCGGGCCCAAAACAAAAGGCTCACGCCGATACCCGCAAGCATCAGCCATCCGTAAATCGTGGAGTTTGCTGAAGTCATCCAAGGCTTGACCCGATCCTCAACCCGCTTTGCAATCCGCGAACCCAGAGTAATACCGGCAGAAAGAATCCAACTGCCCATCCGGCCGGATCACATGCGTGCAACAACGATCAATCCGATCCTCGTCCCAAGTTCCCGCATCCATAAACGGCTTAACCAACAACCGAAACGTATGAGATTCATCCAGCTCAAATTGCTTGAGCAATTCCCCCAACGGCTCCGAGTCACAGCCGCACTTCATCAAATCTTCAAGTTTATAACGGATCTTCGTTCCCAGAAAATCTTGAACCCTCGAGAAATCCACAAAATCACTCACCGACCGCACCTCTCCCCCGACCTTGAGAAGATAACCAATCGTCGCACAATTCGGATCTCCACAGGGCAATGGCGTAAAATCCTCAAACTTCAGACGACCCGCCGATTGATCCACCGCAGCAAGAATAATATCCGCCGTATTCAAACGCGTCGGACTCGGAGTATTAGGAGGCAGCGATCGAGGAATTCGCCCACTCGTAAAGAGCGGTTGAAACGAAATCCCACGCACATTCGGCCACCGCAACCCGAACTCGATCGCCTCCCACAAGAACGGTAAATTCTCTGGAGTCACCGTCATTGCTAAGGTCACCGGCAGACCCATCTCTCGACAACGCTCAAGACAACGCTCCCGGACCTCACGCAAATCCGCCCCTCGGAGAAACTGCTGACCCGCGAGTTGAACCCCATCAAACTGGAGGTAAAGCTGGAACCGCCCGTAACAAAACGCCTCACCCAATCGCCGAGCAAACACTTCATCCGTCGCAATCCGGACCCCATTCGTGTTCAGAAGCACATAATCGATCTGAGGATGATCCTGCAACCAACGGAGGAATTCAAAAAACTGCGGATGCAACGTGGGTTCACCGCCCGACAATTGAAGAATCTCAATCGGCCCCTTTCGATCAATCACTCCCTGAATCCGAAGTTTGATCGACTCCAACGGAATCGCATCCACATCCTCATTATTACGCCGAGGAGAATCCGCGTAACACGTCGGACAACTCAAATTGCACGAGTTGACGATCTCGATCAACGCAAGGCAGGTCGAAAGTTTCTCAATGACCCCAAGAGCCTCCCCAGCATTTGCATTCAGACCCAGGCTTCCAAGATTTGAACCATCCGCAGATTCACAACACCCTAGCGAATCGACCTCCTCGGATCTGCCTTTCGCCAGCCAATAAAACCTAGAATCCGAGGCGATACACACGCTCGATTCCCCGTGGTCAGGACAAACCCGCTTGAGAAAGACTTTCGAGTCGATCCCCCCCGTGCGCCAGACCTCCGCCGCACACGGTCGATGACACACCAAACAACGCGACCTCGTGCGCTTCAGCAACGCGTCCGCTAAGGGAAATGTGGGGACGCGAACACTCACCGCGTATTCCCGCTAATCGCACATCCAAAAATCGCAATGATCAAACTCGCGATCGAATAAACAGGCAACAGCACGAGAACTAAAAGAATTTTTCTCCAGGGTGCCATAGATCGTCGGCACACCGTAAAAAAAGTGCTGACCACCCCACCAATTCCACTGGCAACCAAAGTAACATTGGGAGCGTCATACCATGTCCCATAACGGGCCACGACGATCGCAATTACTGCCGGGCCGAGAAGTCCTACGAGAATAGGCCAATTTGACCTAGCCTGCGCCGCCGGTGGGGCAACCGGCGAACCAATCTCCTTCGAAGGTGGTTCGATATTGGACATAAGCGTTACCCCAACAATAAGCCAAACCCCCTCCCCCGCAAGCCAATTGGCGGACTCCCATGACTGAAATAAAAACAAAAAAACTTAGAAAACTCTACTTGACCCTGTGGCAGAACTGTCGTATTTTCCGAGACAGTTCCCAAAGAGAACACTATGTAAGCAAGCAATTAAACAACTAACCAATCAACGCGGCAAACTCAGGCTAAACAAATGCAAACTCAGGCTAAACAAATGCAAACTCAGGCTAAACAAATGAAAAACACAGGCACATACAGGCAGCAATTCGCAAAAATCAGTCCAGTGCTCATCGCCCTCGGACTTTCGATCGGCGCGGCTCAGGCGCATACCGCGAACATCCACCCGTTGGCAGGGGAAACCAAGACCCAGCTCTCGACGATAGTTGATAACTTGTCCGGGGGCTTAACGGCTGTAGATGTCGACAAAACAGCCTTGCAGGCCATCTATGACCAAGCGGTACTGGATCTACCGAATGTAGCGGATCCTCTTCAGAAACACTATCTCGAGGACACAATCGACCTCCTTCGTCCTTACGTCGAACCTAATGGACACCTTGAAAAGGCCCTCACGGACAGTCGCAATAAAATCGTCGGAATCAAGAGTGCTGTCGATACATTCAACGGCGGCATCGCCTCGGATCCAGATGTCGAGTTGAGCATGACCGCCATCGAAAGGATTGCCGCAGTCAACCAAGCCGGCTTTCAATTAACGCCCGAGCTTGATGATGCTCGTCGAGCTTATCTGTCGGCCCCGAGCCAAAACACCCTCCAAGCATACGCTCTCGCCCTTAAACATCAGATCCAAAGTTTCCAACCCCTCGATGTTATCGATCAGGAGACAATTCTCGGGCTGATGAATAACCACACATGGGATCGCACCGCGATCATCGACTTGGATAAGAAAGATACAAAATTGCAGAATAACATCAATGTCGAAGCGAAAACTCGGGCTGATGCAGATACAGCCCTTGGACGTCGTATCACAACCGAAGAATTGGCCCGTGCCGCTGCGGACGTAATGTTAGACAACAAAATTGGTGCTGAAACCACAAGAGCTACAGCAGCAGAGGCTGCGCTCGGGGCGAGGTTGGATGGTCACCAAACACGTTTAGTCGCTGCAGAAGCGAATATTGAACGATTGAACCGTGGTATCGCAATGACGGCTGCTTTGGTCACGCCGACGATTGAGTCGGGAAACAATAACGCCGTGTCGTTCACCGCAGCAGGTTATGAAGGGGATACCGGGTTTTCACTCGGTTATGCACGCCGTATCAAAGGCGGTCTCTCCGCCAACCTCGGGGTTGCCTCCAGCGATCAATTTGAAGAAGTCGTCGTTCGCGGTGGCGTGAACTTTAGTTGGTAGTCGGTAGTTGGTTGTAGTCATAGTCTTCAGTGAGACGCCAAGAGGTTCCTCCCTCTTGGCGTTTTTCTTTTCCCATGGGTCAACTCGCAAAGTAGTTAAAGAAGGTTCTTGGAATCACCCGTTGATGACCACCTCGATAAGGCGACCCAAGTTGGGATCCCCACCGCCACATCGACAATCGTGTTGATCGGGTTAGGTCGCCCATGCAGGGCTCAGGGTATGATCCTACCCGTTACCCATGGCGTTGCCATGGGCTGTCATAGATCGCCCCTTTGGGGCTTGGGGATCTCGATCCAACACAGGCCAAAAGTATCACGCACGCTTGTGTCCCTCTCCCCTCCCAAGCACCAACGGTGCGACCTAGCCACAGCCTATGGGCAACGCCCTAGGTATCCAAACCGCACCCTCCTCAAAGCCCTGCAAGGGCGACCTAACCCATTCCTTCCAAAATCCTTTGCACGACTTCAGTTCCACCTCGCATCCGATGACAACCACGCCAATCATGAACCCGCCTTGCGCACCTCGTATCTTGCCTAACAAAGCAAGGATTTTTCTAACAAAAATAGCAAGATGCTCCTCCGCATTCGGGGATGGCTCGCACAACAACCGAAAAATCAATGGTGGTTGACGTTCGCGTGTTCGGGTATAGGTTTCCTATATGCGCGCTGCTATTTACCCGTTGCCCATGGATGCGACCCTCGCCCGAGAGGTGAGTAAGGCTGTGGAGGCGACTGGTCTTTCTCGGGCCGAGCTCATGAGGCAGGCGATCGCATTTGGTCTGCCGACGGTCGTCAAAGCACTCGGAAAGTCTCCATGGCGGATCACGATGGTGAACCCGCTTCCGGCAAAGGAGGCGCGAGCCCTTTATCAGCAGGATGATGATGATCGTCGAGAAGTCGGCAAACTCATGGCGGCTCAACGTTTTGAGGTGACGGATTGAAGGCTTGGGAAATCTACACGGCGGACATTTTTGGTGAGCATCCGTGTGTGCTGGTCTCTAACCAACCGCGCATTGATGCGAAGCCGGAGGTTGTCGTATTGGGCTGTCGAACCATGCGTCCGGTGAATGATCGTGAGCCTAGGGCAAACGAGGTTTTGCTTGATGAGGCGGATGGTCTGGATCTCAAAACCCTTTGTCGCTGCGATCTGTTGTTCACTGTGGAGAAAAGCAAATTGAGCCGACGCCGAGGCATCGTCACGCTGGCCCGAAGGAGAGAAATCGCCCGGAGGATCATTCAGGGGTTGGCCATCGCCGGTTTGTGAACCACCGCTTTCTGTGCAAGTGTTGCGGGGTCTGGCCGCCTGATGCGGTGTCCCCTCGGTTGCAGCGAGGAGCGGTTTTGGGTGGTTATGTTGCGGGATAAATGAGTATTCCCACGCGTTGGGTGTGTTCTAGCAATGGCGGGTGGAGGATATATTTCAACGACTGGACCTCAACTCGATAGGGCAATGGGAGTTCGGCAGCTGGCCTAAAAAACTGCTGACGGGTTGGGCCTTGTTTTGTATCGTGGAAACCGAGTTTAGTTCTCACATTCTCACAATATACATGGAACCTACAGCAGATATCGCACTCATTGGACTGGCCGTCATGGGTCAGAACCTGATCCTCAACATGAACGATCATGGTTACACGGTCGTTGCTTACAATCGCACTACGTCGAAGGTGGATGAATTCCTTAATAAGGAAGCCAAGGGCACCAAGGTCCAAGGGGCTCATTCGATCGAGGAAATGGTGGCTAAATTGAAACGTCCTCGTCGGGTCATGATGTTGGTGAAAGCTGGAGCGGCGGTGGATGAGTTCATCGAACAGCTTTTGCCTCATTTGGAAGCAGGGGACATTATTATCGATGGCGGCAATTCGCTTTATCAAGATACGGATCGTCGCACGAAGTATTTGGAGTCGAAAGGGCTGCTCTTCGTCGGCACCGGCGTTTCGGGTGGCGAGGAAGGCGCACGCCGAGGTCCAAGTATTATGCCCGGTGGCTCACCCGCCGCGTGGCCGCATGTTAAAGAGATTTTTCAAAGTGTCGCCGCTAAGGTGGATGGAGGGGCGCCTTGCTGTGATTGGGTGGGGGAAAAAGGCGCAGGCCACTACGTGAAGATGGTCCACAACGGCATCGAGTACGGGATGATGC
>SXQI01000136.1 GCA_005793025.1 Verrucomicrobiales bacterium | reverse complement strand
TCGAACCTTTCCAGAAACGGCGTGCAGGCCGTAGAAATTAGAATTGTAACACCCCACATAAATGCCGCCCAATCCATCTAATGCTGGCGAAGATCTTATCCAGTTTCCGAGAAAAGTTTTCCATTTCAGTGTTCCGGATTTGTTATCCAGCGCGTAGAGGTACCGATCTAAACCGCCGAAATAGACGCTACCTGTCTCATCCGTCGCTGCAGAGGAGCGGATGACGTCTCCTGTTTTAAAGGACCAACGAACGGTGCCGGGAACAGGGTTGGTTTGTGCTCTGAGATTACACGCCCCAAGCACGCAAATTAACATGCCGAGGAGAGGGCGATTACCTTTGAACAAAAGAAGAACACCACGGATCACCATCATTCGGATTGATTGAATGTAGCCCATCGGATTGTTCCTCCGTGAAACCTAAGCCCGAGTGTCGGCGGTGGCGATAAGATTTTTAACCTAAAAAATCAGCACAAGAAAGGATGGCAGAATGGCAGGCGTTGGCCATGCGCCCTGCCTACTCCCACTCGATAGTGGCTGGCGGTTTGCTGGAGATGTCGAAGCACACCCGGTTCACGCCTTTGACCTCGTTACAAATCCTTGATGAAATCACCTCGAGCAATTCATACGGCAATTTCACCCAGTCTGCCGTCATGCCATCTTGGGACTCCACAACTCTCAATGCGATTGTGTAATCGTAGGTACGTTCATCACCCATTACTCCAACGCTTCGGACGGGTAGAAGGACAGCAAAGCTTTGCCAAGTTTTATAGTACCAACCACTTTTTTTCATCTCCTCAACCACGATCGAATCCGAGTTTCGCAGGATTTCGCATCGACGTGGGGTTACCTCACCCAGAATCCGAACTGCGAGTCCAGGGCCAGGGAACGGCTGACGGAAAACGATTTCCTTCGGTAAGCCAAGTTCCAACCCCAGTTGTCGAACTTCGTCTTTGAAGAGGCATTTCAACGGTTCGACCAGCTCGAATTTCATGTTCTTCGGCAGACCACCTACGTTGTGATGGCTTTTGATCATTGCCGCTGGATTACCCGCAATCGGAACCGATTCGATCACATCAGGATAAAGTGTTCCTTGTGCGAGAAAACGGGCTTTACCGACAGATTTTGTGGCAGTTTGGAATACCTCGATGAAGGTTTTGCCAATAATTTTACGCTTTCGTTCAGGGTCTGTTATGCCTTTGAGCCGAGTCAGGAATAAGTCTGTCGTGTCCTCGTAATGAAGGCGCATCTGGAAATGTCGCCCAAACACTTCCCGGACGACATCCGCTTCCTTTGCCCGGAGCAGGCCGTTATTTACAAAAATGCAAGTCAGTTGATCCCCAATTGCCTTGTGAAGCAATGCGGCCGCAACGGAGGAATCCACGCCGCCGGATAGCCCCAAAACAACACGTTCAGACCCGACCTGACGCTGAATATCCTCTACCGCCTGATCGAGATAGCTTCGCATGGTCCAATTCTTCCCGCATCCACAGATAGTGTGAACGAAGTTGGCAATGAGATCCTTTCCTCGTGGAGTGTGGACGACTTCAGGATGGAATTGTAGGCCGTAGAAATTGCGTGAACGGTTCTCGATTGCAGCGTACGGAGAATTATCTGAAACCGCCACAGCCTTGAAACCTTTAGGGAGTTTTGTCAGGCGATCCGTGTGAGAATTCCAAATCTGCAATTTACTAGGGAGTTTCTTAAACAACGGGCAGGAAGAGTCGATAATCGAAAGTGTTCCTTTGCCATACTCTCTTTTTGTTCCGGGTTCGACTTTTCCTCCGAGGAAATGAGCCATGAGTTGGAGGCCGTAACACACCCCAAGAATAGGAATCCCGAGTTTAAAAATCGCCGGATCAGGCAATGGTGCGTTCTCGGCGTAAACACTGTTGGGGCCGCCGGAGAGGATAATTCCCGAGGGTTTTAATGCGGAGAGTTTTTCGATCGAAACATCAAACGGCAGAATGACGGAGTACACGTTACACTCACGGATTCGTCGGGCGATCACCTGAGTGTATTGCGAACCAAAATCGAGAATCGCTATTTGCTCGTTCATTTTAATTGGAGAAAAAATGGGATAAAGTGGGGATATCTCGAGATTTGTCGAGCTCAATCTGGATTATATAACGATCGTTGATGGCAGCGCGCTAACGTAAAAGTCCCTCCAATTCAGCAACAACGCTTGTGGGCGGTTGGCAAACGGTTCCGGTGCAAACATATGCGGTTGCCCGCTTTTCGCGAGGCTTTAACGCCTTCGCAAATGGTTCCACAGGACCAACAGTTCCCAACACAACTTTGTGTGGCTGAAAGGTCCGATGGACTGCCTGGAGCAGCGTTTTTGTGCCGGCCTTTGTTGGCGAGGTGATCACAACTCTTTTCGGAGGTTCCACCGCAAACGCCATGGCAGAAAGTAGGTAGGGAACCGCCTGCGGAGATCGTTCCAACCGCTCGGAGAATATTTGAATCGATTTTTCTCCAGCTCGCTGTAAATCAGCTCGATCGGTAATGGCTGCCAGTTTCAAAATAGCAAGTGCAGCGACTGAATTCCCCGAAGGTTCTGCGCCATCGTAGTCTTCCTTGATCCGCAGAATCAATTCAGGATCACCCCCTGCACTTTGCCAGAATCCTCCGTGCTCTGCGTCGTAAAAACGGGTCATCATCGCTTCAGCAATCTCGATCGCAAATTGCAGGTATTCTGCATCAAGAGTGACTTGATACAACTCCAACACCCCGGCGAGATAGTTTGAGTAACCATCCAGCAGTTGAACCGAATCCCTCTCTCCCTCACGCCAGCGATGATACAAGGTGCGACGTGTCTTATCCCAAAGTTCTTTCTTGATAAACCGAACGTTTTTCTCCGCTGCCTTCAGGTATTCATCGTCTCCTAAAACGACGGATGCCCGAGCCATTGCTCCAAGCATCAATCCATTCCATGAAGCCAATATTTTATCATCCAAATGAGGACGGACTCTGCGAATTCGTTGAGAGAAAACCTTTGTTTTTATCGAGGGTAAAAGTCGGCGTTCTACATCGGTCAATGTCGAGTTGGCGACGCTCAGCACGTTTTGATGGGGCAATGGATTTGGATCGCTGTGGTCCAGAAAATTACCCTCCGGAGTGATCCCGTAATATTTAATGGCGACTTTCAACTCATCC
>SXQI01000135.1 GCA_005793025.1 Verrucomicrobiales bacterium | reverse complement strand
GAATTGGGAGCGGATATTATCAAGGCTGATCCCACGGACGAGGTGAACCGTTATCACAAAGTAATTGAAGCGGCCTCAGGAGTTCCCGTTTTGGTGCGTGGAGGTGGACGGGTGAGCGATCGAGTCATCTTGGAGCGAACCCAAGGTTTACTCCAACAAGGGGCCGCAGGAATCGTCTATGGGCGAAATGTAATTCAACATCCGCACCCCAAAGGCATCACGCGAGCGTTGATGGCGATGGTCCACGACGGGGTTAGCGTCGAGGATGCCCTCGCTATGATTACGGCTTGAGGGCTAACACGGCGCGGGTGGCGGTGCCTAGCGGAGAGTTCGGGAAGCAGCCTAGATAGAGCATCCCAGCGATGCAAACGTAGAGCACCAAGCGCACTGGAACTGGAACCGCAATTGGCGGAAGGTCTGAGTTGTTTTTACCCCAGTAAATGGCTCGGACCACACCCAGATAATAGTAGAAAGAAACGGCAATCCCAAAGAGTGCGGTTCCGAGGAGCAGAGCGACTCCGGGCTGTCCCACATTCGGAATAATTGATTTTAGGAGGAGGAATTTTCCGAAGAACCCCGCCAGTGGTGGGATTCCTGCGAGGGAGATAAACCCAAGAGCCAAGGCAGCCGCGAGGAGGGGCGACCGTTTGTGGAGCCCTGAGACGATGGAAATATCTTCGTCATCAGTTTGGCGACTCACGACTGAAATCACGGCGAAGGCAGCAAGGACACTGAATAAGTAACCGCTAAGATAATAAAGTATGGCACCTGCTCCGGCTTGGTTGGACGCCGCTAAACCCAACAGCAGGTATCCCGCGTTGCCGATGCTGGAGTAACCAAGGAGACGTTTGAGATTGCGCTGAGGGATCGCACAAAGGTTTCCATAGAGGATCGTGACACCGGCAACGAGCATCAGCAACGGTGCCCATTGTGCGGTGATGTTCGGAACCGTTCCCATCAGAACGCGTAGCAGAAGCACAAATCCGGCGGCCTTGGATCCCACCGCGAGGAATGCTGTGGAAGGAACAGGAGCACCTTGATAAACATCGGGCGCCCAAATCTGAAAAGGAAAGGCGGCGACTTTAAATGCGAGTCCAGAGAAAGTGAGGAGCAAACCGAGCAAGAAGAGGGGCTTAGTCGCGAGAGCTGCCGATGACGCCAAGATGGCTGTAAATTTCATCGTGCCGGCAGCACCGAAAATGAGAGCAATGCCATACACCATGAAGGCCGAGGAAAGAGCACCTAGGATCAGGTACTTGACTCCAGATTCGAGCGAACGTGTGCGGTTACGTTGGAAGCTGGTGAGGATATAGAACGTCACGGTGATCAACTCTAAGGAGACAAACACCATTGCGAAATCGCTGGCGGAGGCTGCAAGCATCATCCCTGTCAGTGCGAACAGAATAAGGGCGTAATACTCGCTGATGCCTGTGGGCATTCGATCAGCGAACTCCACCGAGATGAGCAAAACCAGAATGGCCGCTAAAATGAAAAACCGTTTGAAAAAGAGGCTAAGTCCATCCAACACATAACTCTGCTTGAACGCATAGTGTGCGGTCTCAGGATGCATGGCGAAACTGGCGAGAAGGATTCCGGTCAACGTGAAGGCCGCGAGGTGTCCGAGTTTGGCTTTGCAGGATGCAGGCACCCAGAGATCCAACAACAAAATGGCCAACGCAAGTCCGACCACTGCGTATTCGAGGATGAGAAGGGAGGCGTTCATGAACAAAAGGACGACTTATGGACGGGCTGCTGGACGTTTACGAGAAGGAGGCCGTTGTTTCCCTTTAACTGGGGGAGGCACAACCTTGGCAGTCGGTTGACCAAAGGTGGCCATGGCGATGATCTCCTCGACACACGGATTGACCTTGTCCGTAATCAAACGAGGCCAGACTCCGAAAACTAATAAGCCGATAAGGAGGAGGGCAAAGGGAAGTTTCCTCCAAAAACTAACGGCATCGATCATCCGCTCGCCCATTGGCGAAACAGGCCCATGCAATACGCTTCGAATTGCGCGGAGCATGTAAACAGCTCCAATGACAAGCCCGCCCCAAACCGCAAGGCTGGTCACCACAGGAAACACTTTCCATGCCGCGAATAATGTCATGGATTCACCCACAAAATTAGCGAACCCGGGTAGTCCACAACCTGCCATCATGGCCATCACCATCGCTGCACCAACAAATGGCATGGGTTTGAGGAACCCTCCCATTTGATCCATATCCAAGGTTTTGGTCTGGTGATAAATGTGACCGCTAATTCCAAACGAGAGTGCGGCGAGCAGGCCGTGTGCGATGATGATCACGACCGCCCCGGTAACTCCAAGGGTAGTGAGGCTCGCGATCCCAAGAAAGATAAAGCCCATGTGGGCGACACTCGAGTTTCCGATCAACAGATTCAGATCGCGTTGACGCATCGCAACGAACCCGCAAAAAAGAATATTGCCGAGGCAAAGAACTGCGATCACTTGCATCCATGCTTGGGAGCCAATGGGCATTAAAGGAATCGCGATCCGAATTAGACCGTAGAGGCCGAATTTCTTCAACACACCCGCGTGGAGCATTGCTGTGGCAGTTGGAGCCGCTGAATAACCGAGTGGTGCCCAAGAGTGGAAAGGCCAAAGTGAGACAAGGATCCCGAATCCGAAAAGTAGGAGAGGGAAGATCCATGCTTGAACCGCGCCTGTCAGGGGCTTGGCTTTGATCGCAGCCGTGATTACTCGGATATCGAAGGAATTTGCCCCTGCTTGCACGGACAGGGCGATCAAACCAAACAACGCCAGTAGCGCACCGATTGTCAGATAGATGGTGATGTTGAACGCTGCGTAGTTTTTATTTTCACCACGGCCCCAGACGCCGATCATGATGAACGTGGGGATGAGTGCGAACTCGTGGAAGGCGAAAAAGAAAAAAAGATCCAGCGAAGCGAACGCACCCAAAATGCCACCAATCATCATAAGGAGCAGGAAATAATACTCCTTTTCACGCTCTGTGATTTCATGTGAAAGGCAAGTCGCAGCAAAAGCGACAATTGCACCCATCAAGATAATTCCTACGCTGATTCCGTCCACCCCGACGGCGTAGTTGATTCCCAACGAAGGGATCCACGCAATCTCATGAACAAACTGATATCCCAGCACGCCCGATTGGAACTCCGAAAAAAGGTAGGTTGCCAGAAGCATGGAAACCATCGTCACCAAGAGCGCGACGCTGCGGATGATCAATCGGTTGTTGCGCGGAATCATCGCCACCGCCAGTGCGCCGGCGAACGGTAGTCCAATGATGCTAGTAAGAAGGATGGACATGGTTAGTTGCGGAAGACAAACAAGAGGATGATCGCGACACTGATGGCGAGGACGAATGCGTAGTTCTGCAGGTTGCCTGTTTGGACGAGCCTCAGAGCCCTGCCCATGATATCCGTGGTTCCTTGAACCCCACGGACCACGAAGCCAGAAATGAGGTAACGGTCTGCAGCATCTGCTAGGAACGAAAGGGCGCCTTGAGTAACGGCAATCAGTGCGGTGTAGATTTCATCCAGATAAAATCGGTCACGCATGATTTGCGCTAAACACTGCATTTTCTCGGGTAGTGGATCGCGTTGGGCCTGCCAATAGAGACTTACCGCAAGAGTTCCCCCTAAAAGGACAGCACCCAAGCCGAAAACTGCTGCAAATGGCGAATGATTAAACGGGGCGAAAAGGTGATCAAAGATATTTGCACTGACATGCGCTGCGGGGTTCAGGAACGCATCAAGACCGAAGAATCCAGCGAGAATTGTGGGAACCGCTAAAACGATCAACGGCACCGTCATGATTCGTGGTGATTCATGTGCATGTTCCGCAGAATCAGAACGTGCGCGCCCGAAGAATGCCACAATCACCAAACGGAACATGTAGAAAGTGGTCATCGTCGCTACGAGAACCGCCAAGACGAACAAGAATTTATTTTGATTGAACGCGGTGGCGAGGATTTCGTCTTTGCTGAAGAAACCGCTCAGTGGAGGCAAACCGCACAATGCGAGTGTCCCTATGACAAACGTTTTAAAGGTTGTCGGCAACTTTTCCTTGAGCCCGCCCATCTTCCAAATGTCTTGCTCATGGTGAGCCGCATAAATGACGGAACCTGCGCCAAGGAATAGCATCGCTTTAAAAAACGCGTGAGTGGTGAGGTGATACATGGCAGCAGTCGTTCCCGCGAGGCCAACGGACATCACCATATAACCGAGCTGTGAAAGTGTGGAATAGGCAAGGATCCGTTTGATGTCGTTTTGCTGAATGGCCATCAGAGCGGCGATGAGCGCGGTGAAGCCGCCGATCCAGGCAATAATATCCAGCGCAGAGATGTTGCCCAAGAACGCGAGACAAGCAGGCCAACCCGGTGTAACTTGATAAATAAAGAAGACGCGACACAGCATGTAAACACCTGCTGCCACCATCGTCGCAGCGTGGATCAAAGCACTCACGGGAGTCGGACCCTCCATCGCGTCGGGTAACCAGACGTGCAATGGGAACTGGGCCGATTTTCCCATGGCTCCCATAAAGATCAACAGGCCGACTAATCCAGCAGCGGTCCCAAGCATGGCTGGGCTGGCGACTAATCGTTGTTCGAGGTGATCCAGTTGGACAGAACCCGCTAGCGTCCAGAGGATAATGATGCCGAGCAAAAATCCGAAGTCACCTACTCGATTTGTCAGGAATGCTTTCTTGCAGGCATCAGCGGCGGACGCTTTTCCGAACCAAAACCCGATGAGCAGATAGGAGGACACCCCCACTAACTCCCAGAAAATGAACATCATGAACAAATTGTTCGCTAGCACGATTCCGAGCATGGAAAACACGAACAAACTGAGTGACGCGAAGTAACGAGAATACGAAGGATCGTCCTTCATGTAGCCCGCAGAAAAGATGTGAATCAAGGTTCCGACCCCCGTCACCACGAGCAGCATGAGTAGACTCATTCGGTCAAACAACAACCCCAACTCGACGCTTAACCCATCCACGGAAAGCCATGTGATAGCAGGAACCTGGACCACATCAGTTTGTTGTAACAGACCGAAGAACAACCAACTCAGCAGAAACGACCCGCTTACAGCAGCGATGGAGATCCAACCACTTAACTGAGGTTGATTTCTGGTGAAGAGGGTGATCACCACGGCCGAAATCAGCGGGAGGAAAAAAATCACCCAAGCCCACGACTCCGGCAGCATTAGATTGGTATCGGACATATCAGGATACTTACAGTTTCAACGAGGCTAGATCCTCGGTATGTGCCGTCTGTCGTTTGCGATACAAGGCCACAATTAAAGCTAATCCGACAGCGACTTCGGCCGCTGCCACGGTGATGATAAAAAGAACCATCACTTGGCCATCAAGATTATTGGTAAAACGCGAAAGAGCCACCAGAGCGAGGTTTGCCGCGTTGAGCATTAGCTCTAGGCTCATGTAGATCACGAATAGATTCCGTCGCGCGATCACCCCAAAAAGACCGAGGCAAAACAGGGCCGCACTGACGATGAGGTATTCTTGAAGTCCCACAGGGTGGTTCATTTTAAATCCTTTTTGCTCAGGAGAATTGCACCCACCACGCCGACAAGCAGTAGGAGAGACAAGACTTCGAACGGGAGTAAGTAATCCTTAAAGAGGATCATTCCAATCGACTTTGTATCTCCTTCCACCGTGGCCACGACTGCTTTCGAATTGAGTCCCGATTTGGTAATGACTCGGAAAACGAGGATATAAAAAATAGATGCCACCGAGAGGATAGCTAAGCCAATCCCGACAATGTTTATTTTACGCCGCTCTTCCTCCTTCAGATTCAATAACATGATCACGAAAACAAAGACGACGAGAACCGCCCCCGCGTAGACCAAGATTTGGACTGAGGCTAGGAAAAATGCATTCAACAACACGAACAGTCCCGCCATCGAGATGATGGTGAGCACCAAAAACATCGCACTGGTCACGGGGTTGCGACTGAGTGGATTAAAAACCACCAACAACCCGCAGAGCAACGTCAACGCGGCGAAAATGTAAAATGCAATATCCTGCATGATGTGATTTC
>SXQI01000134.1 GCA_005793025.1 Verrucomicrobiales bacterium | reverse complement strand
GGGTATCTCACTGTGGGCGTGTTTGAGGATCATCAACCCGGTGAATTATTCATCACGATGGCAAAAGAAGGCTCCACTATTGGTGGTCTGATGGATGGGATCGGGACATTGACCAGCCTTGCATTGCAGTTTGGCGTGCCTTTGGAAGCACTCGTCAAAAAATTCGCACATCAACGATTCGAGCCATCGGGTTTCACGAAGAATCCTGACATCCGAAACGCTTCTTCCATTATCGACTACGTGTTTCGTTGGATGGCGAACCAGTTTATCCCCGGTTACCGTGAGGCCAATTCCCCCAACCGTGGCCAGCAGGAACTCCCCATGCCTGGGTTGATGGAGGAATTAAAAAAAAACTTGAACCGACCGGTCCCCGGACTGCTGCCTCTCACTGAGGAAGCGGAAAACTTGATCAATTCTAGCCCATTGAAAAAGACCGCGATTCGCACCGTGACCTCGTTTACCGATGCGATTTCGCATTTCCAACAAGACGCGCCCACTTGTCCCAACTGTGGACACATTGCGGTCCGGAATGGAGCGTGTTACAAATGTCTCAACTGCGGCGAGAGCCTTGGTTGCAGTTAAATCTTCCCCCGAATAGTGCACAGAGAGCGCGATCTTCGGGTCGCGCTTTTTTCTTACCTACAAGAGTGACCTAAAACTTGTTCTGCATCTGATAGAGCCATTTTAACGACGTATCCATCAACTGTTCCCCAGCACCGACCTCTGCCGGTGCGACACGATTATCGGCACCATACCCACCTTCAGCAGCGGCTTCGATCGTCGGGAAGTATTGGTGATACCCATTGCAGTAGCCGAAGAAAAACAATTGCTTGAGCCGTGCTCGGTCACGCAAACGGTTTGCGTGTTGGCAGAAGAACTCCCCCGAACCACCGACGAGGCCGACCTCATCGTTCAGGAGGGCGACGGTGATCCGAGGGCGGACACCTGTCGCGTATTCCTCGGTAAAATTTGCGACTAATTCAGGAAAGAAAGCAAACGCGTAGGCAGCACGGATGACTGGATTATTGAGATCACTCCGCGAACTGAATGTGAATCGATCTTCGCGAACTTTCAATGAAGGCGTCGCGACGTTTGTCGGTTGAAGCGACGAGGCAAGTTTGATCGCTTCTCGACCGAGGGTTTGTCCAAATGCGATGTAGTCCGCATTGGTTCCACGGTTAACGGAGATGTCCCCCGAGGCACCCTGCATGAAAATAGCTGTTCCCCCAAACTCCTTCTCGATCGTGCCCTTCATCGAGCCGACATAATCTGCAGAAAATTTCAGGATTTCTCCCGGGACGCTCGTGGGGTGACCCGTAAAGTTCACAACAAGCGCAATGGGTTTGGTGGTGGCAGTCGCATCGAACCTCAATACGGAGAGCGTTGGATCTACAGCTTTCGGCGTTAACTTGGTTTGCCGATTCCGATTGAACCCGTCGAGATTGATCGTTCCGCTTGCCATCTTGGCGGGAACTCGGGCTCGATCCGCTTCGAGGATCGCGCCAACGATCGAGTCCTCAAGAGTTTTGTAATAACGAATCGCCGAATCAAACCTACCCTTACCTTTACCGGGTTCGTTACTCAATTCAAGGACTGGCCCATGATGTGTGTGGGATCCAGCAATAAATGAGTGGGAAATACCGGCCTCTGCCTTGATGCGTTGACGAATGATTTGAAGGGATTGTTCCGACGGGGAACGACCCAGATCTAAACCGACGATGGCGAGCTTGTCAGCACCCGCCTGAATCACCACGGCGGAGGCATGCAGTGGGTCGAGAGTCCCTTGGGAAAGCAAATCATGGCGTGCTCCGTAACCCCACATGGGAACTGGCTCGGTGGGAGTAATGTCCTTTTTGGCGGATCCCACCTTGAAAACGGGTTCAGCCCCCGCGAGGTGGGTGAACACAAACAAACCCAAGAGAAACCAAGAGGTCAAATAATCGCGGGAGTTCATGGGGTGTGTTATATAAACACCCGAACCGTTAGCCAAGAGAAGAGTCGTCGTCTTCGACATCGTTCAGTTCGACCTCGAATCGCAACGCCGCGTTGGCAGGGATCCCTGAAACGGTTTGATCTCGATAGGCTAGGTGTGGACTCACCACGATCGACCGGAGGCCTCCCACCTTCATGCCTTCGACTCCGTATTCAAAGCCGGCGATCGCGTGACGACGGCCCAGCACCATGCGGAGCGGTTGGCCTGTGTCATAGGAATTGCCGCAAGAATCTCCATGGTTCAAATAACAACGGTAATGGATGGTTACCAAACTCCCGCGCGTGGCCAAGCTTCCAGTGCCGAGGGTGAGGTCTTTTATTCTTAAGCCCGAAGGCAGCTTCCTGAGGCTCATGATGGCGATCAGTAAGGTAGCAAAAGATCCGAGGGCAGGGAACGGCGCAATTTGATGACGCGTTCAAAGGCTGTTGACAAAGGCCATGGGCGCGTTCGAGAGTTAGGATCCATGTTCATGGTGTCACCTTCGAAACATCGGGTCGCTCTTGGATTGATCAGTCTAGCCCTCTTAGGAGTCGGCGTCTGGGTATGGTTTCGAGGTGCTGATGGGTTACCTTCTCGAAAGTATAACAATTCGGAACGACTTTCACTCGCTCGGCTGAAGGCAGTTCATGAAGATGTCGAGAAGCTCCAAAAAACACGGCAGGTCCGTCCCATGCCAACGGGGTGGAAGGATTACCGATGCATTTTCCACGCTCACGCCGAGGATTCTGCCCATACCGGCGGCACGTTGCCGGAGATGTTAGCGGATGCGAAGAAGGCAGGGGTGAGTGCAATTTTTCTCTCGGATCATTTTCGTCCTCCGCGCGATTTTATTGAGGGTCGTTGGCGAGGGCTGAAAGAGGGTGTGTTGTTTGTCCCCGGGTCCGAGGTGGGCGGATTTTTGGTTCACCCGATGAAGTCTATTTTGGAGAAGATGAACCTCACCGGATCGGAGTTCGTCAAGGCAGTCACGCCGGGGGATGGAATGATTTTTCTCTCCCATATCGAGGAGCGACCGGATTATCCGATGGATGGACTCACTGGCCTTGAAATCTATAACCGCCATTGGGATGCCAAACGGGACATTTCATCCATGCTCACGTTGGCTTTGAAACTGACTGACCCTGACGCGTTGAGTGACCTTCAGGAAGCTGTCCGGCTGTATCCCGATGAATTGATCGCTTTCCAATGTGACTATCCCCAGACCTATCTCGAGAAATGGGATTCAGGAACGCGGACCCAACAACTCACAGGGGTTGCAGCCAATGATTGTCACCATAACCAAGTGCTGGTGGTCAAGATGGTGGATGCTGAGACCGTTCTTCTCGGCACCATCGTCGATCAGGAGGATCAAATGCGAAAAATCACTGCACGCTTCCGGCCCGGAATCCGGCGGATGACGCAAGGGAAGAAGCCGGGAGACATCCTCGCCCGTGTGGACTTGGATCCCTATCACCGATCCTTCAAAAACGTCAGCACCCATGTGCTCGCACCAACCCTCGACGAAGCGGCGTTGCGCACTGCGGTCAAAGCAGGCCATGTGTATGTGGGCCACGACTGGATGTGTGACCCGACAGGGTTTAATTTCGAGGCGGTGACAGGAGCTGGCAAATCAATTGCTGGAATGGGGGATGAAGTCATGCTCGTGGATGGACTGAGGCTAGCGGCCACTTTTCCAGTCGCTCCCTATGTCCGATTGCTGAAACACGGTGAGGAGATTTCGACCAGCGACGGAAAGGCGGATTTCTTGTTTGATCTCCAAACAGCCGGGGTCTATCGCCTCGAGGCATGGCTCAGGTTGGACGGAGAATTGCGACCTTGGATTCTCTCCAACCCGATCTATGTCCGCTAAGAATCTTAGTTCTGAATCCGGTAGAGGTGCGAACGACTCCGGAGGATCAATGCATGGTCCGTCACCGCAGGGGAGGACATGAACCCGTCCCCGAGTTGATTCTCCGCCAACTTCTTAAACTCTCGGCTGGCGGCAACCACTGTCACCTTACCTTCCTCGCTACTAAAATAGATCTTACCATCCGCTGCGATGGGTGCCGCTGAGTAATTGCCGCCCACGCGTTCATTCCAGAGGCTCTCTCCAGTTGCAGGTTCCCAGCAGGTGGCGACCCCGTTGTCATCGATGCCAAACAACAGATTATTAACAAAAATCAGCGATGGTTTTTTGGGCACATTGCGTTTGCTCTTCCACGCGAGCCGCAACTGAGTGGTAGGTTCCGTCGTGGCGTTTGCATCAATCACCTCACCCGCTTTACCGGGCTTGATTGCCATCACTTGGCCACTCGACCAACCCGAAGGAATGAAGACCAACCCTGCGCCCACCACAGGCCGGGTGCCTCCCGAATGGCTCGTCCGCTCCTCGACCTGCCAGAGCTCGACTCCGGTGCGGGGTTCGTAAGCATACGTGGCCTTAGCCCCTTGGCTGAGCAATTGAAGTTTACCTGCAATGGTTGCGATATGGGGTGTCGCAAAGGCTTTCCGCCAATCCCCCTCGCTCTCAGGTTTGCCATCGGGTCCCAGATCTTTGTAATCCAGTGAACGATCCTTACGCCAAACAGTTTTCCCGGTCGTTTTATTCAACGCGATGATGAACTGATGATCGCTCCCATCAAAATTCATGATCAACAAGTTTTCAAAAATAATCGGAGACGACCCCGCGCCACGATAATGATTACAAACGATATCTCGACGTTCCCAAAGGACCGCACCAGTGGAGGAGTCGAGACAGACAGTTCCAGTCGAACCAAAGGTGACGTAAACGCGCCCTTTCTCGAGGACGGGAGTCGGCGAAGCGTGCGTGTTAAACTTGTGAGCAAATTGGGGTTTTTCGACCGTGAAAAGTTTGAGGTCGTGGACGATTTTTCCCGAGATCGCATCGACGCACACTGCGAACAATTGGTGACCCTCTTCCGTGGCTGTTGTCACCCAAATCTGACCGTCCAGAATCACCGGACAAGACCATGCGCGGCCGTGGATGGGAGTTTTCCACGCGACGTACTCCGTCTCAGACCATTGAACCGGCAATCCGGTGGAATCAGAAACTCCATCCCCTTGGGGTCCCCTGAATTGAGGCCACGCATTTCCCGCTGAGAGCGAAAAAGTAGCCACGAGTGCCCCTGAGGCAACAAAGAGTCGGAAAAAGTCGGGAATGAACATCCCCCGAAACTAACAAGTTGCCGGTCAACCTTCAACCAGCATTCCGAAACGATCTAGAACCGTCGCACTTAAGGCAGTGGTTTCCAACCGTGGTATCGGTAACGCTCGTAGATCCAGCGAAAATCCCGATTTTTTCCGTTCCCACCCGTCCAGAAAAAACTGGGTATCCCACGTGCAGAATCGGTGGCAGCTTTGATCGTGCTAGTCTCCAACCATTTGTGACCCTCCACATGCCCGTCGGCGAATGAAAACGTGCTGACGGCACCATGGAAAACAGCGAACGGATCGACCCATCCCGGAGGAGTTACATCGATCACCCAAGTTCCCGCATTGTAGCTTCTTGGATCTGCTTCCTCGACGAAAACGATGGAACTCGAAGGCTGAGCAATCTGGGCGTCCTTGGTATAAATCTTGATCCCTCCCCAGCCACCGCCGTTCATACCGTCAGCTTTAGAGTAACTGTCATAGGCCCATCCTTTGCCGGGTTTAAGCTTTTTGGTGCGAAGATCTCCCGGGCAATGAAACGCTCCTATGGCGGAACAATACTTAAAGATGATCGATTTCTTAAACCCCTCGGAAACGCGTCTCATCGCTTCAGTTTCGGAGATTCCAGCCGTGAGATCTGGTCCCGGCATCGGTCCACGCCAAAGCCCACCGGCGTGGTTATCAGCCGTTGAACCATTATCATCCCTGTATTGGTAAGGGAGGATTCCCCCGTTGAAATCCTCAGCATAAAGTTGCCAACCCAGAATGAGCTGGCGTTCGTTCCCGAGGCAGGCCGCAAGGGTGGCTTTGAGTTTTGCCCTAGAAAGCGCGGGGAGAAGCATCCCTGCTAAGATCGCAATAATCGCGATCACGACGAGCAATTCGATCAGGGTGAAACCAGAAGACTTTTTGGAACAGTTCGTGTTCATGAGTATCAGTCCGCGATACTAGCCCTTGTAAATGTTTTGTCGCCTCCCAAAAACGGGTGACAAAACTTTCTAATTCAAAGATTTGGATTGCACGCCGGGTTTGAGACGGTATTTTGATGGCACACTGTCCGATGGTGTAATGGTAGCACAAGGCCCTTTGGAGGCCTTTGTCATGGTTCGAATCCATGTCGGACAGCCATTTTTGGCTCCCTCCCCCTTATTTTTTCGCTAATTTGTCTAGTGCGGTTAGGAGGACTGAAGGGGTAAGAGCTTCAGGGAGGATGATTGGCGGGCTGGTGAGGTCGCCCGGGTAAAGGAGGACTAGTGGCACACCGGCTCGACCGTGACGTAGGATCTCTGCTGCAATCAGCGGGTCTTGATCGGTAAAATCACCAATAAAAACGGCGGTATTCAGTTCTTTGAGTCGTTTTTGGACGATTTCGTTTTCGATGCTGGTTTTGGAGAAAATCTGACAGGTTAGGCACCAGTCTGCTGTGAAATCGATGAGGACAGGCCGACCTTGAGTGCGAGCTTCGGAGACGGCCTGTTGGGTCCATTTTTGCCACCCGTGTTTGAGGGCTTGGGAGGAATTCTGGGTTGTGGTGGGACGGTTGGGTCGTTGTCTCCAGTGTAATCGACCCTCGAGAAGGAGGAGGTAACTGGCGACAAGGATCGCTACGGCGGCGAACTGGGCGAGTTTGCTGGGTTTCGAGTTTTTTTGGACGAATTCACCATAAATCCACACGGCTAAACTGAGTAAAACCAAGAACAAACTGAGCCAGAGAATTCCATCCGCACCGAATCTCGGGCCGGTGAGGCTGAGCAGCCAAAACGCGGTCGCGAGCATCGGAAATCCCATGATGACCTTGAATCGCTCCATCCACGCTCCGGGTTTGGGAAGGAATCTGAGCCAGCTAGGGTTCCAACTGAGTAAGACATAGGGTGCGGCAAGACCTGAGGCTACGGCAGAAAACACCGCGATGATGACCCAAGGACTCCCCGCGAATGCGAATCCTAACGCGAAACCGAGATAAGGAGCGGTGCAGGGGGTGGCGAGGGCTGTGGCAAGGACGCCGTTGAAGAATGCTCCTGTGGACCCTTCTTTGGATGCCAAAGTATTGGCTGCTCCTAAGGCGTTACCGCTCAATAACACCTCAAAGACGCCGAACAAATTCAGGGCGACCAGCGTTACGAGGACGGTCATCACCACGAGGAAGGTGGGGTTTTGAAACTGCATCCCCCACACAGCCGCGCCTCCGGCCTGTTTGACGAGGATGACGAGACCAGCCAGAACCAAAAACGAGACCCAAACTCCGGCGGCATAGATCAAGCCGAGTTTACGGACATGTTTTGGAGATTGTGTGGATTGTTGGACGAACCCCAGAATTTTGAGCGCGATTACTGGCAGGACGCAGGGCATGATGTTGAGGATCAACCCTCCGATAAACGCGAGACAAATAATCCAATAGAGTGGGACCTTGGGGTTTTGTGACGCCGGGGTAGGGGTGGGAACCTCTTGAGTCGGAGCCAAGGGGATTGTCACAGCGAACGCCCGGCGTTCTTTGTCATGCGTAAACACGGCCAATCCCATCACTGTTGTGGGCCATTCCCCTTCATATTTCTCAACCTGTTTGATCAGGCTGCCGTCTGCGGAACGCGTGGATCGGGCTGAGATTTTGTAAGTCGCATTCGGGCCGGGGTAAAAATCGGGCTGTCCTAGGCCATCGACTCCGGAGTAGGCAATTCTCAGTTCACGGGTGTCGTTGGTGATGGAGCCTTGCCAAGCCGCGCTGACTTTGAGAGCAGGGTTGGGCTGTGGGACTCGTCCCTGCCACTCAGCGATTTTCGCGGCTTGTGGGGAAGGAACGGAGTTGGTTCCAATGACGATTGAAACGTTCACTTCGTCACGGGCAGGGATGCACAAGGCAGCACATTCCAACCACCGAACCTTGGCGGTTAATGATTTTGAGCCGGGAGTGATAGTTGGCGAAATCTGAAGAGCCGCGATCAGCAGAACCTCATTTTCGTAGGTATAAGTGATCGATCCACCTTCTTCATGACGATTTGGGAGAGGCCACTGCAAGGGTCCAGCCTGAATGCCTTCCGGGAGTTCCCACTCGACGACGGTGGGGCCGCCAGAATCCCCGCCGTTGGCCCAGTAGGTATGCCATGTGGGGTTCATCTGAAGGCGGATGGCTGCAAAAACAGTATCGCCGGGTCGGGCTTCGCGGTGCGAGATTTGGAGACTCACCGTCGTGTTCGCGGCCTGAAGGCAGAACGACCCGAAAAGGGCGACGAGCCAAAGTCCGTAACGCAACATCCATGTCATGAAACCATCATGCCCGAACCCTCGCGACTATTCGACTGCAAATGATCGTAGGTTCTGGCAGAGTGGGGGGAACGTTTATGTCAACTCCGACGAAAAACAGGGTGGACGCTGTCCTGGTGGGGTGTGAGTGGTTTCATTCGGTGGAT
>SXQI01000017.1 GCA_005793025.1 Verrucomicrobiales bacterium | reverse complement strand
TACTCCAATGCTGTTGGGAAATCATCCGAAGGGGGGACACAATCGCCCAACGTTTCGGAGACCTTTTCTTTGAATCCGCGCCGAGTGCGAAGCCACAGTCGGGGTTGTTCTTGGAGACTTCGAAGCCAACTCACTTCGACCGGCATTACTTGGGACACCCAATTCGGTAAGGCCAGTTGCCTTAAATCATCATCCGAAACTCCTCGAGCCTGCAGGGCTTCCATCTCTGAGAGTTGTTGACCGATCCCAATGGACGGATCAAGCCAAGGGAGCCATCGGAAATAATCGAACACGGCTCGAACCACGAGTCGGATTCGTTCGGGCGATAGTTCCGACTTCCGAGTGTTTTCGCGCAGGGCCGCATCGGCCGGGTTCTCACGGCTTGTTTGACGAATAATCCGAACCGCGAGTGTGACAACCTGTTTTTCCAAGGATCAGGCTTGTGCCAGTATTTGACGCAAAACGTAAGGGAGAATTCCTCCGTGTTGAAAATAATCTACCTCGATCGGGGTATCGATCCGGCATCGCACGGAGTAATCCTGAACCTGTCCATCCTTCCGAGTAATGCGCAATGTCAAATCCTGTTGCGGTTTGAGCTCAGAATTAAGGCCGAGAACTTCGAACAGTTCACTCCCATCAATCCCCAAAGTTTGGGCCGTCATCCCTTCGTGAAATTGCAACGGTAATACCCCCATTCCAACCAAGTTAGAACGGTGAATTCGCTCAAAACTTTGGGCGACCACCGCTTTGACTCCGAGCAACGCGGTTCCCTTGGCAGCCCAATCTCGCGAGCTCCCTGTCCCGTATTCCTGACCTGCAAAGATTACCAAAGGAACTTGGGCTTCCTTATACTTCATGCAGGCGTCATAGATGCTCATCCGCTCCCCAGAGGGTTGATGGATCGTAACCCCTCCCTCCACACCAGCGAGCATGAGGTTTTTAATCCGCACATTAGCAAAGGTCCCTCGCACCATCACCCGATCGTTTCCTCGTCGAGCCCCGTAGCTATTAAAATCTTCGACCGAGACCCCATTTGCCTGCAGATATAACCCGGCTGGAGAGGAGGGTTTAATCGCACCTGCTGGGCTGATGTGATCGGTAGTCACCGAATCCCCGAAAACAGCCATGGCACGGGCACCCCGAATTTCTTGGATTGTTCCCGACTGCAGTGAAAAACCGGTGAAGAACGGGGGTTCCTGAATATACGTGGACTCTGCGTCCCAAGCGTAGAGGTTTCCTTTCGAACTCGGCACATCATTCCAAAGCGGGTTTTGAGCCTCGAAATTGGTGTAGAGTTCTCGAAAAGTTTCTGCGGTGAAGGACGAGTGCATCAGGTCGCGGATCTCTTGAAGCGATGGCCAAAGATCCCGTAAATACACAGGACGACCCTCAGGATCCGCACCGATAGGTTCTTGGGAGAAATCGATCCCCACCCGACCCGCTAACGCAAAAGCGACGACCAGTGGGGGACTCATCAAGAAATTCGCTTTGACGTTTTGATGGACCCGGGCCTCAAAATTTCGGTTTCCGGAAAGCACAGATGCAGCAATCAAATCGTTGGCAACAACCACCTCTTCGATTGAGGGGTCGAGCGGACCAGAATTGCCGATGCAAGTAGTGCACCCATACCCCACTACTTGGAACCCGAGTTGATCCAAGAATGGCTGCAATCCACTTTTTTGAAGATAGCTGCTGACAACGCGGGAGCCCGGAGCCAAGGATGTTTTGACCGTTGGGTTAACCCGTAACCCTTTTTCAACCGCCTTTTTCGCTAGCAACCCCGCAGCAAGCATGACGCTAGGGTTGGATGTATTAGTGCATGAAGTGATCGCTGCAATTAAGACGTCGCCGTGACCGAGATTCTTTTTCTCCTTCGCACCCACCGGAACACTCGCAGTCTCAACCCGGCGACCCAAATCTGCGATCGGTTTGTTATAACCGTTCTCCGCCACTGGTTTCTGAAACAAACTGGTAAACTTTCCTTTAAGATCAGGGAGCAGAATCCGGTCTTGTGGGCGTTTGGGACCAGCGACGCTCGGACTGACTTGGTCGAGGTTTACCTCTACGAGTTGTGAGTAAACTACGTCTCCTTTTTGGGGAATGCCGAACAGTCCCTGAGCTCGATAATAATTCCTCAGCGTATCCACATGAGCTTTGTCACGCCCGGTATTGATCAGGTATTGGCAGGTCTCCTCATCAATCGGGAAAAAGCCCATTGTGGCCCCATACTCGGGTGCCATGTTGGCAACCGTCGCCCGATCCACTACGGGTAACGCAGTCGCTCCGGGTCCAAAAAATTCGACAAACTTTCCAACCACCTTCGCTTTGCGCAGGAGTTCGGTGATTGTCAGAGCTAAATCGGTCGCCGTCACCCCTTCTTGCAAAGCCCCGGTCAAATGAACCCCCACGACATCTGGCGTGAGAAAATAGACCGGTTGCCCCAACATTCCAGCCTCGGCCTCGATCCCACCCACTCCCCAACCCACGATCCCTAACCCGTTGATCATCGTGGTGTG
>SXQI01000133.1 GCA_005793025.1 Verrucomicrobiales bacterium | reverse complement strand
TAGCTACCTCATCCCTCGTGCTACGGCCTTGATCGTAAACAGCTAAAATCCGCTCGCGCAAATCTAGGGAAATTGTTTTCACACTCCAACTTTACGTTAGATTCCCCAGATAGGCTATATATTTATTTAAACCGCTCTAATTTTGGTCGGAATCATCGACTTCGGAAGTATGGTTTTTGGATACGGCCCAACTAATTTCCCTTGGTACAAAAACATCCCGCTTGGGATTCTTACTTGCATTATGACATTCTCAGACCTGTCCAAAGATCCTTAATGGTTTTATACTGAGGTTCCCACACAAAGCTTGAGTTGTTCGCTGAACAAAACAAAAGGAGAAACCAATGTATTGTACAAAATGCGGAACCCAGATTCCGGTTGCTTCCCCTTACTGCATCAAGTGCGGCAGCCCAACGGGAAGTATTATGGTGCCTCCCGTTGTCTCGGCAAAGAGACGCAGCACCTATATTCTTCTTGGGTTTTTCCTCGGAGTTTTCGGAGCGAACAACTTCTACGCGGAGGAAGAGCACGTGGGGAACATCAAATTATTGGGCACTTTTAGTTCATTATTCTTATTATTTATGAACCACGTGAATGGCACCAATTACTCGGTGATTGATTTCCTCAGTTCGCGGTATGAAATCTCACCTGAAATGATGGGGATCCCCATTCCAATTGTATCCCTCCTCTCGCTCCCATACTCCGCGCTCCCGTTGTTTTTCCTCTGGGGGTGGACACTATTTGATCTCTGCCTTGTACAAAAAGATGGCAAAGGGGTTCCCTTTAAGTGACAGAAAAAAGGGAGCAGACGCTGTCTTGGTTCGATCTCAACCGAGCCAAACTAATTGATACTCTCTGATACTCTCAATTTTTTGGGGATCGTAGTTCCTCGAGGGTGAGGCCTTCTCGTTTTTTGAGGGTGGCTTCGTATTTGGGAACGTAAAGTTGGGTTTCGGCGGGGAGGCGGTTGACGATTTCGTGGTAGTTTCGTGTGCCAGCTTTTTTGAGGATAGAATCTATCCGACCTTCTCCGGCGTTGTAGGCCGCTAGTGCCAGTCGCCAATCTCCGAATCGGCCGTGGAGGAATTTCAAATAACTGGCGGCAGCCTTGGCACTTTTTTCGGGGTTCCGCCGTTCGTCGGGGAAGAAGGTCGAAAGCCCAAACCGTTTGGCGGTGGGTTTCATGAGTTGAAACATGCCCTCGGCTCCAGCGGGGCTACGTGCTTTGGGATTGAAGGCGGATTCTATCTCTGCCAACCAGACTAATTCCTCGGGGACTTTGCCGGCTGCGAAGACGGACTTGAGCATCGGCAGGTAAGCCTTGGCGCGAGGTGGGACTTCTCGTTTAGCTAGTTGTTTCACCCAAACGGATTTTTGGAGTTGTGGCGTCGGTGGTAATCGTGGGGTGTTCGCGGGTTTTGGTGGAGCCGCTTGTTGCAAGGCTTCGGCAGCGGTTAGGTCATCGACTTTTACTTTAAGCCAATCAGCGAGGGCTGCGGTTTCTTCAAATTGTTCCAAGATGGGGATCAGACTCTGCACTTGGGTTTTGAGCGGAGCTAAATCGTAAACTGAATCGCCCTTGAGGCGGTTTTGTAATTCCTTGAGAACTTCAGTCACTCGATCTCGATCTACCTGACCTAGAGCCTCGAGGACGTCCTCATCGATGTTTTCCTTCGCCCAATCCTCGATGTTTTGGAGCAAATCTTGATCCTGAGCAAAGCCGGTGGTGGATGTCATGGAAACGCCAGCGAGCAATAGGACGAATGCTAGGAACCAACCGAGGTAAGGCGGTTGGGTATACCACCCCTTGTGCGAGTTCTGGAAAGGGCTCATGGCGCAAACCTACCCCATTTCCCGGCTTTAGCGAACGGGAATTGCTGTGGCTTCCAAAAACGATTGATATGGGTTATACAAAAGGGGAAAACAACGTGCCGAAAACGACTTTGCAGTGGACAATGGGTTCTGATCACCCATCAATTATCCGTGATTTGATTTATACAGCGACTAACTTTCTCAACCGATAACGATGAGCATCGACTTAACGAAGCCTATAAATCGAGGTGCCACTGTGAAGAGTCCCTCGTCACAAACCACGGCGACAAAGAGCCCAACTACCATTCCAGTGCCACCCCTTTTCCGGGGTCTCGACTGGTTGACCGCACTGGTGGTCTTTGTATTCGTCCTAGCCGGATATGTTTACACGCTAGCTCCTGATCTCACGTTGGAGGATTCCGGGGAACTGGCAGTGGGATCGTTCTACGCCGGGGTGCCACATCCACCCGGTTACCCCGTTTGGACCCTCTACACATGGTTGTTCACGGTCCTTGTCCCTATTTCCAACATCGCTTACCGGGTGGCGTTATCCAGCGCGGTCTCTGGGGCTCTCTCCTGCGGGTTGCTCGCGCTGATTGTTTCGCGTGGGAGCAGCATGATGCTGGAAGGCATCGCGGGGATGAAACAGATCGAGAAACGTTGGGAGGATGGGTTGTGTTTGGTGGCAGGCTTTGTCGCGGGATGTTTGCTCGGTTTCAACGGGTTCATGTGGAGTCAGGCCGTGATCGTGGAGGTTTACGTGTTCAGCGTGCTTTCGTTGATGCTGCTGCTTTGTGCTCTCCTGAGATGGATGTATGCACCCCACCAATTGCGTTATCTGTATTTGGCGTTCTTTTGGTTTGGGATCTGCATTACCAACCATCAAACTTTGATCGTCGCGGCGATGGGGTTGGAGGTCGCAATCCTCATGGCGGCTCCTCGCTTGGGTCGAGATTTGTTCATCGCGAACACGCTGATTTACGTCATCGGGTTGATCGCGAAAAGCAAAGGCATCATTCAATCTTTTGATAACAATCCACCGCTGTTTTTTATTTTTAACGCTGTGGGAGTAGGATCCGGGTTGGTGGCCTTATACATGATCGTGAAGACCATGGATCAGTTCACTGCAATCTTCACGGACATCGTCGATTTCAAATTCCAAAAACTACGTGAAGCACTGCAGCCCATTCTGATCATGGGTGGGATGTGGGTGGTGGGTGCGGCGTTTTACTTTTACATGCCGATCGCGTCGATGACCAACCCGCCGATGAATTGGGGTTATCCTCGGACCGAGGAAGGGTTCTGGCACGCGCTTACTCGGGGTCAGTATGACAAGACCTCGCCGACCTCCGATCCCTTCAAGCTCGTCCAACAACTTGCAATGTATGTGGGAGGGGCGGTCGAAGAATTTACCGTGGTCTGCCTAATCATCGCGCTGGTGCCGTTCTTCTTCCTGTCGAGGATGCAAAACAGGGAACGCGGTTGGATGATTGGACTTACGGCCATCTATGTAGGCCTCGCGTTCCTTCTTCTCATCCTCCTTAACCCGGGAGTTGATCGTCAATCCAGCGAACAAGCCCGGGTGTTTTTTACGGCCTCCCACGTGATGATCGCGATTTGGGTAGGCTACGGGATCACTCTGATTGGTGGATTAATTGCGACCCATTATCAGGAGGTGCGACGCAACATTCTCCTTGGAACATCGATCGCCGCCGCATTTGCTCTGTATAGCATTTTCCAAAACAAATCGCTTTTCTTCATCGACAAATTCACGGCCTATTTACTGTTTGGCCTGACCTTGGTGGCCCTAGTCCTGTTCCTGCTCGGTCGGACGAAGGTGCCACGCTTCGCGATTCTGTGCCTATTCGCGCTCCTTCCACTTCAATCGATTTTGGCGCATTGGTCAGCCAATGAACAACGGGGGCATTTGTTCGGATACTGGTTTGGACACGATATGTTCTCCCCACCCTTCGAGATCTATCCCGAGATGCCCAAGAGCTCGATCGTTTTTGGAGGCACTGATCCGGGCAGGTTTTGTCCGACCTACATGATTTTTTGCGAAAGCTTTATTCCACCTGAAAAACGTCGAGATCCAAAATTCGACCGTCGCGATTGTTATTTAATTACGCAAAATGCGCTCGCTGACGGCACCTACCTCAGCTACATCCGCGCTCATTACAACCGGAGCGCGCAAAATGATCCGCCGTTTTTTGTAAACTTTTTAAGATCCTCGACAGAAGAAGAACGTGGGACCACCAATCTGATGGCTCGGCTCTCAACCCCGCTCGATACTTTCTTTACAAAACTTGGAAAAGATATTGAGGATCGCCGCCGTCGTGAAGGGGTGTATCCCCCCAAGGAAATCCTGACGCCAACCCCGGAAGATTCCCAGATCGCCTTCCAACAGTATATCGGTGATGCCCAACGGCGGTTACAGCACGACATGCAGTTCCCAAACGAACCCAAACAGATCCGTCCGGGAGAGGATGTGAGGGTGATTGATAATAAGATATCGGTTTCGGGACAAGTCGCTGTCATGGCCATCAACGGTCTGCTAACGAAGGTCATTTTCGACAAGAATCCCGATCACGAGTTCTTTGTGGAAGAGAGCTTCGCGCTGGATTGGATGTTCCCGCATCTCACGCCCTTCGGCATCATCATGAAAATCAATAGGGATCCTATCCCTGAGATGACGGAAGACATGGTCAAGAAGGATCATGATTTCTGGTCGCAGTATTCAGAGAGATTAATCGGCAATTGGATGACCTACGATACTACGGTGAAAGAAGTGTGTGATTTCGCTGAGAAAACTTACCTCCGACGGGACTTAACAGGGTTCAAGGGCGATCCCAAATTCGTGAGGGATGATAATGCGCAAAAAGCTTTTTCGAAACTACGTTCCGCCCAAGGAGGCCTTTACTTCTGGCGCGTCAGCAATACTAAAAACATTGCCGAAAACCAACGCATGCTCAAAGAGGCTGAGTTCGCACTCCGCCAATCATTCGCGTTCTGCCCGTTCAGTCCCGAGGCTGTTTATAAGTATGTGAACCTTTTGGTGAATCTGAATCGCGCTGGGGATGCGGAACTCGTAGCACGCACCTGTCTAATGTTTGATCCTGAAAGTCAGAGTATTGCTCAATTGGCGGATCAACTCAAAGGCATCCGCGACCACCAAGTGGGTGCTCAGAGTGCCGCGACGCAACTAGCCGGGTTGGAGCAACAATACCAAGCCACCCCCACCAATCTCGAGGTGGTCTTCAAACTCGCCTCGGCTTATGTGCAACTTCAAAAGACAAACCAAGCCTTAAAACTCTTTGACCAGTTGATTAACTTGCCAGATACCGACGCGAGAATTTTGCTCTCGGTTGCTCAGGCCTATTCTCAATTGCAAAATATGCCCGGTCTTGAAATGGCCCTCGGTCGAATTATCAAAATCATGCCTGATAATCCTGAGGCATGGTTTGATTACGCTAGGGCTCAGGTCATGGTCAACAAACCGACTGAGGCATTAACGTCACTAGGGAAAGCAATCAGTTTGAGCCAATTCCGGCTATTGTCCCAACCCACAGCGAAAAACCTCCTTCAAGAGGCTTTGTCGGATCCTACGTTCGTGAACCTTCGTAACTTACCAGAATTCCAGAAACTATTGACCCCTCAATAGCCGTCCGCCACAGGCCTCAAAGCCCTGACATTTTTCCTATGCGCGAAGCCTCACTCAAATTCCTCGAGAATTTAACCAACACCCCGAGCCCATCAGGCCACGAAGCTAAAGGCCAACGGGTGTGGATGGATTATGTGCAACCGTTTGCTGACGAAATCGAGAGTGACGCGTATGGAAATGTCGTGGCTTGGCTGAACAAGGGTTGCGGCGGTCCTCGCCTCATGTTCGCGGCACACGCCGACGAAATCGGAATGGTCGTCAACTACATCGACGCGGACGGTTTTGTTTATGTCCGTCGATTGGGTGGTGTCGATGCTGCGATCACCAAAGCTCAACGCATCCATTTGCATTCCTCCAAGGGAGTTGTGAAGGGTGTCGTCGGAAATGTTGCACCTCACCTCACCAAGCTCGAGGGCGATCGCAAAGTTCCTAAAATCGAGGATTTATTCATCGACATCGGAGTTTCCTCACGAAAAGAGGCCGAGAAACTTATTCGTATCGGAGACCCCATCACACTCGCCGATCAATTTGAGTTGTTGCGTGGAGACTTGGCAGTTGCGAGAGCTTTCGACAATAGAATAGGCACGTTCGCTGTGGCAGAAACTCTTCGTTTGCTCGCTCCTAAAGCAAAACAGCTCAAGGTAGAAATCTGCGGTGTGTCCAACATTATGGAGGAAGTCGGGTTGCTTGGAGCTAGGCAGATCGCCTACGCCCTCAAACCCGATGTAGCTCTTGTGATCGATGTCACGCATGCCACCGATTATCCGACCGTCAGCAAAATCCAACACGGTGATATCAAGCTCGGCCAAGGTCCAGCTATCACCCACGGAGGCTGTAACCATCCGGAGGTCGTTCGACGGTTGGAAAAGGTGGCTGAGAGTGCAAAAATCCCGCTTCAACATGAAGCGATGTCGGCAACCAGCGGAACCGACACCGATGTCATCTTCTGGACGCGAGGCGGAATTCCCAGTGCTTTAATCAGCCTCCCGAATCGTTACATGCATTCCCCAGTGGAGATGGTCAACCTGAAGGATTTGCAACAAATCTCCGAACTCATGTGTGCCTTTGCGCTCTCCGTAAAAACAGGAGAACAATTCAAAGTCAAAATCTAAACATGACTGGAGATGTCGCCCCAATTTACTTCTCTGAAGGCGAATCCCTCCTTGGACCGATCCTAGCTGCCACAACCCTCAAAGGGATTTGTTACATCGCGCTGGACAATCATCGAAACCAGATGCTCAACACTCTCCAGTCCAAATTCCAAGGAGCACCACTAATCGAGGGAGGTTCACAGATCCAAGGATTGATGGTTCAAATCGTGGATTTCATCACTTCACCCCGGATTGGGTTCGATCCAAAACTCGATGCCTCAGGAACCCCATTCCAACTCAGGGTTTGGGGTGCGCTGAAAAGCATAGGAGTGGGATCCATAGCAAGTTACACGCAGATCGCTTCCATGATCGGTTCCCCGAAGGCTATACGCGCAGTCGCTTCGGCCTGTGCTGCAAACTCCATCGCGATAGCGATCCCCTGTCACCGCATCGTGTGCAAAAACGGAGAAATCTCCGGATATCGTTGGGGTATCTCGCGTAAAAAAGAATTGCTCGCACGAGAACAAGCCGCGCTCAGAGAAAATTTTCAAAATTCGCATTCCCGCTCGAAAGTGCCTTGACAATCCCCACATGTTGGGCGAAATAAAGCCCACAAATTTGCACCCTGTCACAGTGCAAAAATGCGATTTGAATTAGTTATGGATCTTTTAACGTCTGATTCGGAGTTTTGGCATGATTAAGGTGCAAAATTTGACGAAAGCGTTCGGAACGAAACTGGCTGTCAATGGCGTCTCGTTTTCGGTCGAACGTGGGGAAGTGCTCGGATTTCTGGGACCGAACGGTGCCGGTAAATCGACCAGCATGCGCATGATCACTGGATTCATCCCCCCGACATCGGGTTCCGTCACAGTCGGAGGTCACGACATCGTCGAGAATCCAATTCCTGCGAAACGCCTCATGGGCTATTTGCCTGAAAATGCCCCTTCTTACCAAGACATGACGGTGCAAGGATTCTTGGCGTTCACTGCTGAATTACGGGGTCTTGAGGGTGACGCGCGAAAGCGTGCTGTCAATCGCGTTGTCGAAATGTGCTTTCTGGAGGGAGTTCTCCATCAGAGCATCGAAACACTTTCCAAAGGTTACCGCCACCGAACTTGCTTCGCTCAGTCGATCATCCATGACCCCGATGTCCTGATTCTGGATGAGCCTACCGACGGCCTAGATCCCAACCAGAAATATGAGATCCGAACCCTGATCCGACGCATGGGAGAAAAAAAGGCGATCATTTTCTCAACCCATATCCTAGAGGAAGTCGAATCCGTTTGTTCCCGAGCGATTATTATTGATCGTGGTCAAGTGGTTGCAAACGGAACTCCCGCCGAATTAAAACTTCGTTCCGACCTCGCGGGTGCGATCACCCTCAAAGTGGTCGGCGTTTCGGCTCAAGAGATTAAAGATAAAGCAGCTCCGATCCATGGTGTCCGAAAAACCCTCGTGATCAAAGATGATCCGGCAGGTTCCACGGTGCGAATTTACCCCAACTCGAAGGCTGAATCCCCAGCGTTAGCTCAAGCACTGGGTCAACTTGCTCAGCGTGAGAAATGGGCGGTCCAAGAGCTTCACATGGAAGAAGGCCGCCTCGACGAAGTGTTTAGAACAATTACTTTGCCCGAGACCGGGCAGGAGGGACGGAAATGAATTCTGTAAGTGTTATTAAGACCATTACCAAGCGTGAGCTATCAGGTTATTTTGCTTCACCTGTAGCTTATGTGTTTATCGTTATTTTTCTGCTGCTCGCCGGATTTTTTACGTTCATGGCGGGCGGGTTCTTTGAGCGAAATGAAGCGAGCCTTATGTCGTTCTTCCTGTGGCATCCTTGGCTTTACCTCTTTCTTGTCCCTGCAGTGGGGATGAGGCTGTGGTCCGAAGAACGGCGTTTGGGGACGATGGAACTATTGCTCACCATGCCCATCACTCCTTGGCAGGCGATTGTGGGCAAGTTTCTTGCATCATGGCTTTTCTTGGCATTAGCACTCGCCCTAACCTTCCCGGTTTGGTTGACGGTGAGTTACCTTGGATCACCCGATCACGGCGTAGTTTTCACGAGCTACTTAGGAAGCCTCTTGTTGGCTGGAGCTTATCTTGCCATTAGCTGCATGACCTCTGCCATGACAAGGAACCAAGTGGTCAGCTTCATTCTCTCGGTTGTGGTGGCGCTATTCTTGATCCTAGCGGGTTGGCCGCCAGTGACGAAATTGCTGGATCAAATCTCTGAGAACCCCCGATTGGTGGAGACTGTGGCAGCATTCAGCGTCATGACGCATTTTGAGGGATTCCAAAAAGGTTCACTCGATCTTCGGGACATCGTTTTCTTTGCAGCGATCATCGGATTCTCGCTGTTCACCACCAGTATTATCATCCGCTCCCACAGGGCAGGCTGACCAAACTTTTTCAATCAATCCATTTGCAAACTTGGCCATGAGTGCGAGTAACAAAACTATAGGAAACTGGCTTTTCTCAGTCGCCGGTGTGGGAATCATGTTGGTGATTTGTATCGCCATCTACATCGTTTCCCATGTGGCAGCCATTAGGGTCGATATGACCGAGGAAAAACTTTACACCTTGTCCCCAGGAACCAAGGCGATCCTCCGCAAGTTGGATACTCCCGTACAAATTAGGTTCTACAGTTCGCAAGGCAAAGACATGCCTGTCGAACTCAAGACTTATGCTCAGCGTGTTGAAGATTTGCTCACGGAATTCAAAAAAATTGCTGGAAGCAATCTCGAGATCAAGAAATACGACCCCCAACCCGATTCTGATGCTGAAGAGCAAGCGATGAAAGATGGCGTAGAGGGTCAAGCGATGGGGATGGGATTTGGGGATAAACTTTATCTCGGTTTAGCGATCAGCATGCTGGAAGCGAATACAACCCTGCCCTTCATGAGTCCACAGCGGGAACGTTTGTTGGAGTATGACTTAGCACGGGCAATTTCTGCAGTCACCAATCCAGAAAAAACGGTTATCGGCGTCATGAGCGGTCTGCCTGTATTCGGGGAAATGAATCCGAACCCCATGGCAGCACGCATGGGTGGAGGTCGGCAGGATCCTTGGATTTTCGTCAACGAGCTGCGTAAAGATTACACTGTCAAGGAGGTGCAGTTGACTTCTGAGACCATCGATGCAGACATTAAAGTTTTGGTGGTGGTTCACCCCAAAGGAATCACCGAAAAGGTTCAGTTTGGCATCGATCAGTTTTTGATGCGGGGTGGAAAACTCATCGCATTTCTAGATCCAATGTCCATTGTGGATAGTCGGAATAGTCCCCAGCAGAACCCTATGCAGGCCGCCATGCAGGGCGGGTCGAGCTTGGATAAATTAATCAAGGGTTGGGGGTTGGAGTTTGATTCGGCCAAAGTCCTAGCGGACAAGATCTACGAGACCCGAATCAACCGAGGTCAGCGGCCCGAAGCCGCTCCAGCAGTTCTCACCCTTTCAGCGCAAGCAGTGAACACCAACGACGTCGCAACAAGCCAGATTGACTCGTTACTGTTACCATTCGCAGGCGTCTTTTCCGGAACCCTCAAGGATGGTTTAAAAGAAACAGTCCTGCTGCAAAGCTCCCCTCAATCGCAATCCATTGAGAAATTCATGGCTGAGTATTCTGGCGAACAGGTCTCCAAGGATTTCGTTGCTTCAGGTAAGGCTCAAAAGCTTGCCATCCGAATTTCCGGAACATTTAAAACCGCCTTTCCCGATGGGCAACCGAAAGATCCAGCAGCGAAAGAGGGAGAGACTCCCCAAACTCCAGCGATCAAAGAATCCACCAAAGAAACCAGCGTGGTTCTAGTCGGTGATTCCGACCTCTTATTCGAACAATTTGCCGGTCAGGTACAAGATTTCATGGGGCAGAAAATGTTTTTCCCACGCAACGGCAACCTGAATCTTTTACAAAACTTTGTAGATCTGATGGCGGGGGATCAGAACCTGATTGGCATTCGAAGCCGAGCGACCATGACTCGCCCATTCACCCGCGTGCGAGAAATGCAAGCTGCAGCGGAAGACCGTTACCGAACCAAAATCAAAGACCTCGAAAAGAGTTTGGCTGACACTCAAACCCGCTTGGGCGAATTGCAACGAACCAAGGAAGGCGGAGGTGCACAGCAACGATTTATCCTTTCACCTGAGCAACAAGCCGAAATCATCAGCTTTCAAAAGAAACAGGTGGCCGCCAAACGGGAACTTCGTGTGGAACGGAAAAACCTTCGTCAAGACATTGACTCGTTGGAGAACCGCTTGAAATGGTGGAACATTCTAGGTGTGCCCTTTCTTGTGACTGCCACCGGGTTAAGCCTCGCTTTTCTCAAACGTAAAACCACCGCCGCCAAATGAATCGGAAACAGTTTCAGATCTTAGTTGCCCTAGGGGTAGTGTTGGGAGGTGCTGGCCTCTTCGTCTTGCGTTCCCAACGCGATTCTTACCG
>SXQI01000132.1 GCA_005793025.1 Verrucomicrobiales bacterium | reverse complement strand
CCTTGGTTCGTGCCCTGCAAATAGCTCGCAACCGCCGAAACGAAATCATTCGCACCTCCGGAAGGAGCGAACGAAGCATCCAATTCACCATCCGATTTCATTCGTGCAACTCCACTCCGTGGGGTGGAATTGACTGACGTGAAAAGACCGCCCAACACAATGGTGTCGTTCAACCCCGGCACTACTGAAAGGACCGTATTGTTTGCACCCGGGTTTTGGTTCAGCGGAGGGGTGGTTGTTAAGACGTTATCAGCGTTAAAATTTGGATCCACACCACCCACTGCTTGATCGGAATTAACATCTCCGTTGTTGATGATAACAACTCTTGCAAATGTCACTTTGCCCAACTTGTAATTCGTTACATTAGTCTCGGCAACGGTCAAAGACCCTTTGGCGTTGCTCAGGAAGATGATGAATTCCTCGTTAAACTCCAACGCTGAATCTTGATTAATAGGAATATCGACCGCAATCTCCGTGTCATCCGGACCAAACGAAGCCGTCCCGGAGGTCGCCGTATAGTCAGAGGCGTCATTTGCTAAATCACTCCCAGGCAAAACACCGGTGCTGACGTCGGTCTCATAGTCAACCGTCACCTCTTGCGCATCCGGACCTGGGGCACCCACCAATCGGACATAGACTCTGACGAAGTCGTCCGTCTCACTTGCGTAGTAAACAGATTGGTTGAAGAAGTAAGAAAACGCATCATCGTTATCGATCACGCGCAACGCACATACTTTGTTGGATGAGAGCGTGGGCAAAAAGGCGGCGATTTCCCCGTCGGCGGGCCTAGGATTATTTAGAACAAAACTAATCGTCCGATCCGCGTTGGTCAGACCATTCTCCTTGAGTGGCACCGAAAGTTGTGCACTGGCTTGGAAATCGTTAAACGTCAGGGTGTTCGTTGCAGGGATCGCCGTCACTAGTGTGTTGTTCGTCCCGGGAACAAGGACCACATCGACCAACATCTTCCCATCCCAACCCTTAGCCCGAGTGACCGTCAGGAGCGCGCTCGGATCCCCTTCGGATGTATCCTGCTTCGCGACCGCGAACGCAAATTCCCCTGCCCTCCGTGTCTGGGCGAGTGCCGAAGTCGAGTGCCACGACAACAAGGTCAATAGTAGGAGCAGGTGGCTAACGATGCGAAAAGGTCGCGACCTATCAATCTGTGGCTCACGGCACAAGGATTCCATAAAACGGTTCGGAGTAATCTGGGATAATGCAGCACACACCGTGCCGGATTGGTTCAAATTAATTCTCACAATAATTGACAAATATCTAGGCAGACCAACCACCCATAGCCAACCTATGAGTTCTCGGGTTCAAAACGCATAACGTTTCTACTAGTGCCGGCTTATCCATTCGATTTGTTCATCTAACACTTCCAGTGTAGACTCGTTCCACACCACGTAATCCGCAAAATCCATTTTCTCTGACACGGGCCACTGCGACCTGATGCGGCGATCGATTTCATCTTGATCCCACCCCCGAGCCAACAATCTCTCTCGCTGTAACTTGGGACTACAAGCCACACAAATTACTCGGTCAAACTCCCCCTCCGCATGGGTCTCAAATAACAGCGGAATGATCACCGCTGCGGACTCCCAACCCGCGAGTCTCCACTCCTCAACCACCAACCTCCATTGAGCTCGAATCTTAGGGTGTAGGATCCGTTCTAATCGCGCTCGAGCTCCCTGATCCTCAAAAACAACCCTAGCTAGGGCTCGGCGGTTCAACACTCCCGTATCTGACACAATCGCTGACCCAAACTCGCACCGAATTTCTGCAACCGCTTCTCGACCAGGTTCAACTAAGTCCCGCGCAATCTTGTCTGTATCCACCGCAGGCCAACCCAATTTCCTCCACGACTCCATCGCGGCCGACTTTCCCGACCCGATTCCACCAGTGACTCCGTAAAGCTTCACAGCACCATCCTGAGTCAAAACCGCGCCAAAGTTTCCTCAGGTCACGGAGTATAAACCAATCGATAAAACCTTGTCGTCCCAGGACGAGTTGGGTCGTCCAAAGGAATCTCGACGCGACCTTCCCCATCGAGGTAAACATCACTCACCTTCACCCAAGTCGGGTTAGCAATGTCCTCGGTGAACTGCAATTCGTAGTGAATTCCGGCGGCAGCATCAAAACTGACGGTCGGATTGCCACTATCATCAGTCGATATTCGGAGCGCAATTGTGTCGAATGGGAAGTCATCGAACCCATTAGGCACTCCATCTCCATCCGTATCGATCTCGAAACTCTCCCTAAGTGCCCCATTAACCCGAATCGTGCGGTTCTCGCCTTGAATCGGGACGTCTACGCCTGAGCGGAAACCGGCGAAGGTGCGAACCCAGACTAAAGTCCCATCCCCGACTTGGAGACCATTCAAAGACTCCGCATTAATCGTTGCATCCAGTCCTCTGACATCTCCGAAATAAATCTTGAAACCGGGAGCCAGATACAAGTTCTCCTGAATGTCCTGCAAAGAGGTAAAGGCAGGACCGCGCAGATCGAGCAGATCAACATACATCACCCGACCATTCTCCGAAGGAGAGAACCGGAAGATGCAATTGGTTCCATTAAGAATCAATCGTCCGAGAGCTAAATTATTCTTAAAGGCAGCTCCAGACTTCCCACCCAAGTCTTTGCTCGCCCAAACATGGTCAACAGCCTCGAAAGGCTTTGCTACTGATTGGATCGTGGTGGCAAGCAGATCCCCCGAAGCGACCCCGAGGAGTTGGATTCCACGCCCTGTGTTCCACTGGTTCTCCATCGTCATCAAGCCGCTGTCCGTGATGGTCTTTCCGACACTCATCTGTATTCCAGCCGGAGCCTTTATATTGGAGTTGTAGAATTTCCATGTTTGGCCAGCCAAAGAAATGTCTCCATCCGTCTGGAGTGTTCCACCATTTAAATAACCTTGGGTCGCAGTAATGGTGATAGGTCCGATGGAAGGCAAGTCGTTGGTCACCTCTGTGACCGTGTTAAAGCAAAAATTAGTGAAATTTAAATTATAATGTTGTGTGGAAGCAATGAAACCGGAGTTTTCGAAATACTCTGTGTTAATTGCGTGCGTGAATGCTTGGATTGAACCTCGGTTCACGAACGTCTGATAAGGCTTACCCGGTCGATCTGTGCCGAAAGCCGCATCCTCAGCAAACTCCAAACGTCCGGAATTTGTTAAATACAAGAGCGAAGGAACAGTTCCTGCATCCCAGCGCAAACCTGGAGCCAAGGCTAGAGCACCCGTAACCGTCGCACGTTCGGATTCCAACAAGAAAACATCGGTTACATTCAGTTGATCCGCGATCTGCACATGGGCATTCGTCGGGCCCTTCAAGGTAAACTCATGCACCTTCACCGGCATTGTGGTCTTCAGAGTCGTAGCGTCCACCATCAGCAACTGGAAGATAATCTCGATATTGGGTGAGTTGGTATCCGTCGGATCCCAAAGGGAAGGGACGTAAGTATTTGTCCACGAACTCGAATAGGTGAAGAGCTCACCCGTTAACCGTTCAACTGAAAGACGTGTCAGGTTGGTGATCTGGGTATTCTGTTTTGTCGTGGCGAGATTCAACTTCAGGTGCGGTCCATCCATGATCGCCTTGCTGCTCCCGGTAAAATTCTCCGCGTCAATGCTGATTAAACCTTCGCCGCGAATCCGCGCCCGCTCGATGTTTAATTCCTTTGCCTTGATCTCGATGCGTCCAGGTTGGCTTCGGAAACCGATATCGGGAAGATCAGGAAGCCGGCTTCCAAGATTATCTACTTGAGCAACGTAAGCCGAATAAAGGTTTGTTGCGATCCTATTAGCGTAGGTGAGATTGTCGAATATGCTCGGATCAAAAAGGTCATTAGGAACCACTCCATTAGCGAAACCGTAAGGTTCGCTGCGAGTGACAATGGTAGGTGCTGGTCTAAAAGTACCGACGCTCAGATTCTCCAACAAATTGTAATTAGTTGTATTCGCGATCTGATCGATAACATAGAGAGAATTCGTGTAAGCGACTTGGGTGAACAGATCCGTTGCAACCGTGCTCAGTTCCAGCACCGCCGTGTAAGGAGGTTGGGTCAGATAATCGTAAGGATAAACGATCGGAATAAATTTTACGTTGCTGACCAATTTCTTATCGGTCGTTTGAACGGCCACCACTTGGTAGATATATTGCGTTGGATTACGAAAGGTAGAATAGACAAACACCTCTGGGTTCATCAACGCCACGTAATCCGAACACACATAGTTCCCAACACCCAAATTGTTGGTGAACCGAATGAACGGACTATACCATGAATTGCCGAACACCAAATCGCCCGGGAAGAAATTGGTCGTAGTTCCAATGGACCAACCCTGATCATAGATCCCAGGGTCTGCTAGGAAATTAGTTTCGCTCATCCAAAAGCCATTGACGAAAAGTGATCCACCACTCACTGGCGAGATTGAGAGTGTTCCACCAGCGAGGTCCACCTTTCCACCATCGATCGAGATCAGCCCATTAGCTCCAGCAACGATCGACCCCGTGTTCCTTACATAGTCTGATTGAATCTCTACTGAGGAATGATCATCTCCATACAGCGAGGAAAGGTTGGCACTATTGGCAGAACCAAAATAGGAAAGTAAACCACCCCCGTCAAAAGCTTCGATTAAGCCCGTGTTGACGAAGCTGTCTAAACTATCTCGATATCCCAAACCGTCCTGATTGTAAACATGATCAAATCTGAAACCGACGGAGCCTTCCATGGTTCCGATATTCGTGACGGTCAGGGTGTTTTGAGAGTCCCAAGCAGCGTCATAGGATGAAACCGTAATCTGACCACGGTTGACGAAGTTGGTCGCATCAACGACTGGGTTGAGAACCTTTCCCGAGTTCACATACGTAGACTGGGCCTCAGCAGAGCCCCCGACTGCAAAGGCCAGACCCGCAAGAGTTGAAAGTAAATACTTCATACAATAACTAGGGATCAGCGGAATAGTTTCTTCTCCAGAAGCTCCAGAGTAATGTCTTTCGGATAAATGGTTGGAGCATTGGTAGAACCATCGTAGGATCCCCACACCCCAACGACCGATCCGAAACCGGAGCCATTCGCACCCGTGTTTTCAGTAATGTCTCCGGGGAAAATATTCAGGTGAACCGGCAAGATTTTACTAAAGCTAATGACCAACCCCGACCCAATCTCTCCTGGGCCTGTTCCAGCTTCCTTGTTTGGATCGCTGGTATTGGCAGCAGTGCCATCAATCCAGCGAGAACCTCGTCGGACTGTGATCGGCGTAAACCCATCCGCATCAGTCCCCAAATCCGCAGCTGAGAACAGAATGTCTGGTTGAGTTTGAATTCGTTCAATGGTTTGAACCGTTTGGACTCCATTGGTGACCGTGTAGATGGGGTAGCTATTCGTGAAACGGAACGTACCCGGATTGAGGTCGTTATAAACTATGTTGGTAAGCAACAACTTATCGACACCACCCCGAAGGCCGTTGGCGATCGCGACGCTTGTAATTGGGAAGCCAGCATACTCCGTATTGGTGAACGTCATGACCTCCTCGCGTTGGACGCTCTCCCCATTGAACAAGGTAATTGGGTAACCAGCATATTGGATGTCTTGATAGGCAATCACCTCCTCACGTTGAACACTTTCACCGTTAAACAGTGTGATTGGGAAGCCAGCATACTCAATGTTCGTGAAAGTAATCACCTGCTCACGTCTGAATGTCGTACCTTGGACCAAGTTCACAGCCGCATAGAGGACGTTCGTGGTGTAGGTCACACGTTGAACTAGAGGGACGCTAGCAAGAAGCCTCAGCAACTGTCCTGGGAAGGCATCCTCCAACAACATGCGGTTCAGCCGACGAAGATCAGCTCCTGTAGGTCCTTGGATATACAGGAGATATGTCTCAGGCCTCAGATCAAGTCCCGCGACCAACTCAGCATTAAATACCGTTGTGTCGATCAATTTGTTTAAGTCCCCTACTAGGTTTGCAGACAGAGTGGGAAGGTTGTCATTCAGCGCAGCAACACTTGCCGCTGAAAGACGTGCTTTAACGTGCGCGGCTGGAGTATTAGTAGCAGCTAACTTCAAATTCTCCTTCAGCTTGGGAAGGTCAACAATGTCAGTAGTTGAACCAGTGTCCGCAATAAAATGGTAACTAGAATTCTCCGTGCGGTTGGTCGGGTATCGGCTGAAGTCGGGAGAACCATCCGCCAACCAACGAGTCACGAAATTGACTGAACCTGAAGCGAGGTTTGTCGAAACTAAGTTGTCCACCACGTTCGTTACATAAGTAGGATTGCTCCCCGACGAGAATGGAGCTTTGACTCGACTCACATCACGGTAATTAACCGTGGCCGACCGGGAAGCCAGATTCGTGTAAACGTTGGCATACTTATGAAAATAGACCGGGACGTTGACGCTCACGTAATTCGTCTTCAAAACAGTAGGTTGAAAAATCCCGGCCGCACTCCAAGCAATTTGGGTGGGATCAGGATAAATTCGATCAATCACAACGATCGGAGTCACCGTTGAAAGGGTCTGGGTAACAACCAAGCCGGGATACAGAGCAGTCAACGCGACGGCGTTGTTGCTCATACTTCGCATCCCGAAGAGGGTGAGGTCGTGGTTAGTTTGGACGGCAACGTTATCGTAATTCGTGACTTGGAGAAGCGTGGTCGCCAAATACAACACATTCGTAGTTAAGATATCCAACTCATTGGTGTAGTTAGCGGCAAGTCGATGGAAGTCGGGTGCCCCATCAGCCAACCAACGTGTAACAATGTTGAAAGAACCTGCTGGGATATTTGTTCCAAGAAACTTCAATTGACGTGCAGGAAGATCTACCTTGTTAATGATCCACACAGGATTCTGGACCGATGACAGGGGATCCTTGGTGCGAACAATGTCGTAGGATTGAATGGAAACTGGGCCACTGGAACTTGCGTTCGTGTAGATGTTGGCAACTTTGTGGTTGTAAACTAACACGTTGGTCTGAAGCCAGTTTGTTTTGAGCAATTGGGTTAGATTCGCTCCATCAGGACTCCACGGCACGGAGCCATTTTTTAGCTCGATACTCCCAATGATACTCATCGGCTTCACGGATGTTAGAGTTTGGGTGATTACCAATCCGGGATATTGCGCAATGAGGGCTTCAGCACTGTTCGTCAGGCTTCGAGTGGAGAAGAGAGCGAGATCATAGGTAGTTTGCGTCGTCGCTGCATGGTAATTTGTCACCAACAAAGGTGTAGTCAACGAGAAGAGAATATTCGTGGTCTTGGTGATCGTTTCGAGGACAGGCTCGGTTCGGTCTATCACGAACCGACTGACATCCGGAGAACCCGTCGCAAGCCAACGATTCACTAGGTTAAATGACCCTGAGGGTATATTAGTCCCTAGGAATTTGAATGCGCGACCGCTTGCGTTTACTTGATTGGTTGTCCAGACGGGATTTTGAACCGATGAAAGGGGATCTTTGGTTCTCACCACATCGTAGGTTTCAATCGTAGTAGCTTCAGGGGTGGCGGTATTCGTGAAAATGTTCGCAAATTTGTGGTTGTAAATTACAACATTCGTTTGCAACCAATTGGTCTTCAATAGAAGCGACAGGTTTGCAGCGTCTGGACTCCAAGGCACGGTCCCGTTGGTATAATCGATGCTACCGATGACTTGAACGGGCTTAACGGTGCTCAATGTTTGGGTAATAACCAAACCGGGGTATAAACCAGCCAGTTGGGCCGCGTTATTCGTCAGGCTTCGGATTGAAAAGAGGGCCAAGTCGAAATTCGTTTGGACCATCGCAGAGTCGTAATTAGTAACCTGCAAAAAGGTTGCTCCTCCAGAAGACTGGCCTTCCACGTTTTGATTGAATCGTTGATAAAGATAACGAAGACCGCCCACATCATCGCGGGTCAGGTTGATATAGTAGGATCCTAACAACAGCGAGGAAGAACCAAGAACATTGCCAAAGGTCCCCCCAGCCACACTGCTGAACGAGGGCTTTGCTTTATCCACAATGAATTCCACAGCATCTGCGAAATCTGGGTTTCTGAATTCGCGGACTCGATAAGAGTAACGTTCCCCGTTCACGTAAGAAGTCGGTTTGAAAGTAATAGGATCAAAATTCCTGTTAAATACTAAGTAATTTGTTAAATCGGGTGTGGCTGTACTTCGACTACGGAGGGTCCAAGCATAATGCTCTGGCTGGCCCAACCCTAAACCCTCTAACACATAGGCTAGCGCGGTGGACTTGAGATCGCGGAGGTTCAACGCTTGTGCTGTGCCGTTATAACGCCAAGCGACGAGTGGGTATTTGACCGTGTTGAGTAGGTCGTTGGTTGTAATGGTGCTGAGCGCGGGAAGATTGTTAACCACCTGCATCGCTGCGTTAACCTGTTTAATTCCCTCCGTGCCAAAGTAATTTACGAAGGAAGAATCAAAACCGTAGGTAATCTGACCATCAATCCAACGAAACTCGTCACCCAAGGCATGCGGTGCACCAATTTCACCACCCCGAGGATTGTAGCCGATGGCACCCGTCTGCCATGACTCGAATGGGCCGAGCAAAGAAAACGCCCCAACATTGGCGACACAAATCGCCGTTATGAAGCAAAGCGTCAGTTTTCTGAATAAGCAAAGCATACGATTCATCGAAGTCGGAGTACCCGGTAATAGCGAACGTCAGCAGCGGCCGGGGTGGGAACAGAATCTGACTGACCTGCTGCGAAACGTGGCGGGCCGGAGTCATTCCAAACATTTAAATCCACAGTGGATTGCACCTGATAAACTGACCCCGCTTGGGTTCCCCACTGGAGGCGCATCCCCGCTTGCGTACTTAGAAGCGAAGTCCTCAGGCTGCTCTGGGGATCTCGAGGGTTGGTGCCAGCGAGAAATTCTTGGAGGTTGTTAGCTCCATCGAGATCCTCATCCGCCGTCGGAGTGGGCCAAATGGAACCCCAATTGTCACGCTGCCAATCATCTGGCAACCCGTCTTGATTGGCGTCCACACCCCATGTTTTACCAATGACTTCAGATGAAAGACTTGAAGCGTTTCCATCCACATCCACATAACCAAGTTTAAAACTGTGCGTCGATTGTGGCAGCCAATTCGGATTGGTGATCGAGAGAACCAAGCCTGTTGTCGTAAAAGGCGTTTGGGTTGCCCCGTCAACTACTACGGTGTAGGAAGCGACTTTAACTCCGAGCACTTCTGGCCATGAGACACTGATCGTTTTTGGTCCGAGCCCAGCAGCCCAAGGTGCCCCAGGTGTAGGAAGATTAACCAAGGTTTCCAGCGTGTAACGCTGCGCAATCAGATCAAAGCTGGATTGGACACCGGTAAAAGAACTCCATGCCACTACGACCGACTGCTGGCCATCAGTGCTGACGACGGGCGTTACCTGCCGACTGGTTGGCGTCGTGTTCACCTGCATCTCATCCCCTGCATGGGATCCATCTGAATTCAACACCTGACCGAACACTCCCTCTTGCATCCCGTCCTGACCGAAACTAGTCCACACCGCAACGGTCTTGGACCCAATTCCAGACAATTTAGGTGCATATTGGCTGCCAGATGTAAATGTATTGAGGAGTTGTTCTGGTTTGGCGGCCGTGCCATCTGCTTTAAAAGCGCGAGCGTAAACGTTCCAATCGCTTTGATTTTCAGTTGCATGATGAACCGACCATGCAGCCATAAACCCTCCGTTGCTCAGGGGGCTAACGCTCGGATTTGCACAAGTGTCCTTGGTGCTGTTCAACAAAAATTCACTCCCCTGCACGTTACCTGTCGCACTGATGAAGCGAGCGTAAACATCAACCGAATCTTCAGCATTTTGGCCCTCGGAAATCCAAGTAACCAAAATCCGACCATCGGAAAGGGTCGTCGTCGCGGAGCTTCGTTGGTTGAGTCGAGTTTCTTGGTTTAATCGAAACTCAGAACCCAATTTCAAACCTGCTCGGCTGAGTCGTTGAGCATAAACACCGCTCATCTCACCGTCTTGCGCCCAACTCGAATAACTCACGACAAAAGAGCCATCGGGAAATACCGCGACTGAAGGTTCAATCTGTGCCGTTGTAGCACTCTGGCTAATCAGGAACTCGTCACCCGCAAATACCCCATCCGCACGAATAATCCGACCTCGGATATGTTGACCTCCGTTAGCACCACTTTGCCAAATGAAAATAGCACCACCATCGCTAAACAAAGCAACTTGTGGATTCTCCTGATCTCCATCGGGAAGCGTGTTTACTGGAAAAGCTGAAAATGCACCGGAACTAATGGAAGTAAACCGACGCGCACTGATCCCCAAACCATCTCTATCGGTCGCATTATCGTGCCAAACTGCAAAGCCACCCTTGGAAGAGAAAGCTAATTGAACCTTCGACTGATCCCCGACTTGTGTGGAGACAAGTCGATATTCAGAACTCGCGACGGTCAATGGTTGAACAGCGAGGACTGATGGGCCGCTCAGTAAACCGCAAGCCAGCGAGGAGAACGCGACAGCAGCCTTCCACATCGGGAAGCTTCCAGCTAGGTTGTTTCGGGTTTCGATCGCCATGGTTGAATGTGAAATAAAAATTGAGAATTAGAGCAAAACAGGCTGCGAGAGTGGCGGTTGGATCAACTCCTGAAAGAGAGTCTTAAATCCCCAACGGGAATAAAGTGATGCTAATACCGAATTGTCTTGGGGTTGGGGAAGGCATTCTTCCAACGTGATAGGTGAGGCTAGTTCGGTGTGAAGTTGGATCAATTCTCGATTACGTTCTAAAATTTGTTGCGAGGAAAGCAATGCGTCGCGGCGTTTGGCTCCGGTAATCTGAGACGCGTTATCCATGATCCCTTGGATCGTGCCGTACTTTTGAAGCAACTCGGTGGCAGTCTTATGACCCACACCGGCCACTCCAGGAATATTGTCGACAGAATCACCGATAAGACTTAGCCACTCAACGATTTGATGGGGATGAACTCCAGTCTTTTCAACCACCTCCGCAACCTTTGAAATGCGTTGCTCTTTATCCCCCGGATTCAGTAACCCAACGTTGGCACTCACCAACTGCATGAAATCCTTGTCAGCACTCGCGATGACTACAGAATCACCCGCGAGTTCCGCCATGTGCGTCAAGGTAGCGATTAAATCATCAGCCTCGATGCCAGGAATGACCGCTGAGGCAAATCCCGCAGCGTGCAAATACTTCTGCATTTCGTCAATTTGACGATCAAGATCCGCCGGCATCGCAGGTCTCTCGGCCTTGTATTCTGGCAGTAAGGAAACCCGCTCTGCGGCAAGGCCACCATCCCAGATAACGGCAACGTGAGTTGGTTTTACGAATGCTAGCATTCGTTGAAACATTTTAATGAATCCGAAAACCCCATTGGTCGCCAACCCATCGGGAGCTACCATGTGACGGATTGCATAAAACGCCCTGTAAGCATAGGCATGACCATCCACCAAGAGCAATTTGCGCTTGGCTGGTGATTCGAATGTCTGTGCTGGGGTCATTCTAAGTTAATTAAAAGCCGCTACCAATGCTCGAACGATTATTTCGCTACCGGAACAGTTTGTGATGGAACCGTGTTCGGGTCGTAAGGAAGCTTGTAGGTTGGATCGCTGGGATAATCGGGAGGGTGGATTCGATTTCCCGCAGGATCAATAATCGTGGGTGAAACGAAAATGACGAGGTTCTTCTTAACACTGTTCTTGAATTCGCTCCGAAAAAACCGACCCAAGAGGGGAATATCTCCCATCACAGGAACTTTGCTTCGGTTCTTGGTCACCGTTTCAGCGATCAAACCACCGAGAACCACGGTCTGGCCATCCCAAACAATCGCACTGGTTGTCACCTGCCGAACCCTAAACTTTGGTAGCGGCGTGGGTTGAACCGGAGCATCGCCGACGACTGTTTGGAATTGACGGGCGTTCTCAGTGTCATAACCGAGAAACTCTGTCAACGTTGGGACGATACTCATTTGGATGGTATAGCCATCCGCAGAAACGTAAGGGATGACGTCGAGCACTGACCCGAACGGGATTTGTGCTGCAGTAGGTGTAACAGCAGGAATCGTTTGCGCCTGTTGGAGAACCTGCGCTTGACCCAGAAAAGCTGGAGCCAGCGTCGCAGCCAAGAGGAGTGCCAATTTTAAGTTCATGCGGGTAAAGAATTAAATATCAAAAATACTACTGAGTCTGCCCACCACTCTGACCACCGGCAAGACCACCACCGAGGGCTGCACCACCACCGCCGCCACCACCAGCACCACCACCCAAGCCTTGCACACCAAGACCGACGATAATGGTCTGAGTCTCCTCAACAGCAATACGCGCCTGACGACCACTCACCGTGGTGATTTTGGGAGCCGATACAAGATCGACCCCCTGACGTTCCTCAAGGGCCCGGATGACCAACCTAAATTGGGGATCTGTGAGGATTCCGCTAAGAGTCGCCACCGGGGTGATTTGACTATTCCCGTTACGCAGGCCTGCTGTCAGCAACTGATCGGTTGACGAATTGGGAAGAACCGAACCGAAGCCTCCGGAATTTGGAAAAACTCCCGACGGATTGGCGATCGTGCTCGGTGCGGTTAACGACTCTTGCGAACCACCACTCAAACCGACCTTGCCTCCCGTGGATAGGAAATTGCCCAAGAACCAGTCAAAGCCAACGCCCTTGCTATCCGTTTGGGAGATCTCAGCAACTTTCGCTTCGATGGTTACCAAATCAGGCGTGATATTCAGAACCTGAATCGCGGCTTCGATGATATCCAGATCCTTGAGTGTTGCGCGAACAAAAAGCACTCCGGTCCTATCATTGTAGAAAAGTGCCTTGGGAGGAGGTGTTCCCTGTGCGCCTCCGGCTTGCGGCGCTTGACCAGGAAGTGTGGCACCACCGCCAGCAAATCCACCGGCTGCTCCGTTGGTGTTAGCTGCAGGAAAATCAACGCCTGCTGCTTGGAAAAATGCTCGAACCTCGGTCTGAATGAGAGACATGGGAGTATTAACCATGGAAACCACATAAGGGATGCCGCCGGAACTTCCACCCGCACCGCCTACTCCACCACCCGCCCCGCCAACTTGACCCCCACCGCCGCCTCCTTGTCCTCCTTGACCACCTTGGGTGCTTCCTCCAAAAGTGAAGTAACCACCGGGACCGCCACCTTGGCCGTTTTGTCCATTCTGTCCCCCAGCTCCGCCGCCACCTGCGCCACCGCCACCACCACCGCCGGCGCCGCCACCCCCTGTGCTCTGAACGAAACCTTGGAACGGATTTCCACTGTAACCGAGCCCCTCGAGACCTTGTCGGAATGTATTGGGGTTAACACGGAAAGTGCGGCTGTAAAGCTGGGGTTGTTCCGCAGCTTGTTGACTAAAGATAATTGCGTAGTCTTCAATTGATATTTTAATTCCAGGAGCGGTTCCAGGACTATTTGCCGGTGGCTTAGCAACCTTGATAATGACATCCAGAATTTCCCCCACTTTTATATTCTTCAAGGGGGGATCTACTTTAACGGTGTAGTTCTCCACCTCTGCAGGTGGCTCGGTAGATGGTTGAAGGGTTGGTTGGCCCGTCAACGGATCGACGCCTTGTTGCATCACTGGGCCGGGCTTATCTACTTGAGAACTAATGATGAAATTGAGCCCACGCTTGTCAGGGTCGTTCTTTTTAATCTCTGAGCTTAATTCCTTGATAACCTCACCGAGCGGAAGATCGCTGGCGACACCCCATTCGGCGATGATGATGCCTTCCATTTTTGAATTAATCTGTTGGCGACCGGGGCTGGAGTAAACTCGATTGGTCCGGGCGAACGGATTATTAGCAGGAAGGAGCTCGCGTTGGACAGGCCGGTTCCAGCTCTGCTCGACTTCGACCATGCTATCTTTAGCAGCCATCTCGCGCTTGCGAGCCTCCTGAGCGTAGCGACTTTCTTTGATTAGGTTGAGATAGTAGAACGCCGCACGGTGCTCGGGATCTTGTTTAACAGCTTTTTGGAGTTTCTCTTGCGCCTCATCCAAACGACCCATCTCCATCAATACTCGTGCGTCTTGAACCATGATTGAGGTCTCGGTGCGCTCGGCGGTGATCTCCACTGCTTTGGCAACCACCTCGGCACTGGGAACCTTACCCCGTTGAGTTGCGATGCGAAGATCGTTATCGGCTTTGAACTTAAGACCTTCCGCGTTCTTGGGTTCGCCGCGAAGCAGACGAGTGACCTGAGCATCGGCCTCAGTTAAATTATTCTTCTTTTGGGCGGCTCCGGCGAGCTCAAGTCGCGCTGCCGCATGACCCGCGAGGGCCTCGGCCCGCTCGGCATTAATGTCGGCTGCAATGCCTTGAGAAAGGGTAATCGCCTCTTCATACTTCTTCGCAGTGGCAGCGGCGTCGCCTTTGGCTTGAATTTTCTTAGCTTCTGCCAAATTTTGGCGTAACTGGATAATTTGGGCCTGACGGCGAACCGCCTCATTGCTAGCGGTCTGACTCGCTGTCGGCTGGGCGTGGACGGGCTGGTAACTGCTGCACAGCGCGAACAGCATCATGGACGTTGTAACGACTTTGATCATGGCTTCAATTATTCGACAGTCACTCTTATTTGATTGCGGCACTCAGCTTTACGGGCGTCTGTTTCTGATTCGATTTGGCCGAAAATACAACCTCACCTTGTTCAATGGCAATGATATTGTAAACTTCCCCGCCAGCACCGCCTAGGAGAATTTGATCTTTAACTTTGACTCCGGTCCTTGTCATGTTCTCTGGATCATATCGCAAATCCGCAGAGTAACCGATCACGCGGGAGTATGATTTTGCTCGGGTGACAACAATCGGATCTCGATCTCCCTTGAGCTCCAGCGTGATGGAAGTGGGTTCTGCGGCTGGGCCTTCAACTTTTTTGATGGCGAACACTGAATTGTCCGCTTTATGTTCCACTTGGCGTGTGCTTTTTCTGTTGGCCGGGGGAAGGGTTTCGCGGATTACGGTAATGGTGTATTTAAGATTGTCACCGGTGCCCGTCACTTCGTCGAAAGAAACGGTGAGAGACAAAGGATTGATTGCAGTCACTCGCATGGCACCAAGTCCAAGCTCGTTTCCTGTCTTGACCTTAATGAAGGTTCCGTCTGATTTCTGGACCCACTTGACCGGATTAAAAAGGTTGTGCGAACCTGCCAATTCAAATTGAACCGGTTTTTGCACTCGGTCGAGCGTCATCTCATTGGTGGTTAAATCCTCTAGCGTCAACGGCTTGACTTTGGGACGAGTCAATTCCGAAATTCGCTGTTCCTCTGCTGCACGTTGGCTGGAAGCAAGGATGGGCATCATCACAGCTCCGGCTGCCAAGAGCAGCAAGACCACTGTAAGAATCAATTTCTCGTAATGTTTCTTAAGAAAATCCATTAAAACTCACTTTTTTGCCGCAGCTTGCATCCGCACGGAGTCGAGTTGAAGGGTGATACGAAGTTTGCTCTCATCAAGGAGCGCATTAGGTGCTTTCGCTTTTGGGGCGGTCGCCATTTGCGGCATCATTCCGCCATAACGATCTCCGTAACGTCCGCCACCATACTGATTCATCATCATGGGTGCTGGTGCGACAACTGCAGCCGATTTCCCGGCGGCGGGAGCTGGAGCTTGGGCAACTCCCAAGGTCCGAACCACAAAACAGTTGGTTGCATTCGCCAAACCTTGCATCACGCGGGCAAGTTCGGAGCTAAACCCGGTAAATGTCACTTCGTAAGGGGTAACGATAGCGGAGTCGTTGGTTTTAGCATTTCGTGTCAGGAAATCGCCGTTGTTCGGTTCGTCTGGCGTTGCGGGTGGTCGTTTGAGCTGTGCGATCGAATGAACCCGTGCATCGAATAGAATCTTCACAATCCCTTCAATGTCATAGAGTTGCGCAGCCATGTTCTCGATTCCCTTGTATTCGACGGCCGATTTTTGTGAGGCAAAGGTGAACCAATAATCGTTGGTTTTAGGTGTTGTGGGGAGAACCACGTTGATCCTCCCTGCTTCTAAACGCATGCGGCTGATGGACTCGTTCAACCTGACACTAAAATTCAGGTTGTTCAGGTTGGTCGGCACATTTGCCGGCGCGAGATACGAGGTGACTCGGGTTGAAAAATCCGATAACCGAATGTTCTCCTTCTTGGCGGCCTCGATGTTATTGTTCTTTTGGTCGCCCGGGAGCTCTTTCTTGCTGTTGAGAGCCTTAAACTGTTCAGTGGCATCGGCTAGCTCAACAGCAACTGCGCCATCCTTATTGTATTGGCTGTAAACAAAGAAACCAGCCAGACCTAAGAGGCCAAAACCGGCCCCACAGATCACCACGAACCAGAGATTTTTCTTAATCCAAGGCATATTACATCTTCATCGGGTTGCGTAATTTCAACCGCATTCCGAATGTGAAGGTCTGCGCTGTTGCATCAACGGATTCTAATTCGCCGGCAAGTTTCGTGCCATCTGAGTCAAAAAACGAGCTTTGTTTGAACTCCTTCTCCACAGCGTAGGCGAGCTTGTTGTTCGCCGCAAACTCGCCGTTGCGATTGAGATTAACTGCGCGGAATTTAATGTCGATGGTCACCAAGTTGGTATTGCTGTTGGCGGGTGCTTTTGGAGTGGGAGCGGCTGCGATTGGAGGCGGACTCATCCCACCGGGACTATCCGAATTTCCACTATTACCACCGCCAGGGCCACCGGGACCGCCTGCTGCCCCTTTGAAGAGATGCGGGAAATAGCGGCGGGCTAGTTCAGGGTTGCTTAGGTAGAACATCATCGAACTGTTCATGCCGCCCATCTGAGGGGTCTCTTCCTCCTCGATGTCATCGGCTGCGACGGTTCCGAAGGTTTCGATCCAAACCCCGACATCCGGACGTGCCATGGTATCCTCTGATTGAACGAGGAGTTTACGCATTTCGACGAGTGCATCGGCCCAAAAGAAGCGGTCTTTCAAATAGGCGGCGTATTGATCGACCGCACCTTTGGTTTGACGCATTTTGGCCAACTGCTTGTCGAGCTCTTCAGATCGTTGTTTCGCGGGAGCAATTTGGGTGTTTAGATCGTCCAGAGAAGCCTGCTGTAGGGACGCCGTTTTACTGAAAAACAACCCGAAAACAAAGACAACCAGCACAAGGCTGAGGATCGATGCGACAAAGTAAGGTTTCTTTTGATCAAAAACCAGTTTTTGCTTGATGCTCTTGGGGACGAGGTTGAGTTCGATGGGGCACTGAGCCAAGTTCCTGAGCCCAAGTCCGACGACTTCCCCGAACGAGTGGGCCACTTTGGCGAGCTCTGCAAGGTCAATCGAGGGATCGAATTGAAGATTGCGGAACGGATTGAAGTAATCGACCTCGATACTGAGTTTTTCTGTAAAAAACTCTTTGGAATAGGGAAGGACGGATCCGCCCCCTGCCAAAAACACTCGGACTGGTGCTGATCCACCATGTTGCGAGCGATAGGCTTGGATGGTCTGGTTGACTTGGATGTGCAGCCGGGTCAGAACCTGACGGGCGATCTTCGAGATAGCGGCTTCCTGCGGGTCTTCAGGCTCTGCGTAGGCACCGCCGAGGCTCACGGAACCTTTGGAAATTTTGGCTTCTTCGGCCTTTGCGAACGATAACTTGGATTCCGCTGCGAAATCCTGAGTGATGGAATTCGCGCCGATATTGATGCTTCGAGTGAAAACTTTTCCCTTTTCGAAAAAGAGGATGTTCGAGGTTTTCGCGCCGATATCCAGCAGCATGGTGCAACCATCCAAGTCACCGTAATTAAAACGGAAGGAATTGCACAAGGCGGCCGGGCTGACGTCCACCAACTGAATCTTGAGATTGCTCGTGCCAGCGACCCGAAAAAGTCCTTCGACCATTTCGGTTTTCATCGCCACTAAGAATACCTCAAGTTCGCCGGTGGGGGTGTTCCCCATGATCTGGTAGTCCCAGACGGCTTCTTCCAAAGGATACGGCACATTCTGTTGCGCCTCATACTGGATGATTTGAGTGACCTTCGAGCTATCAACCGGCGGTAGTTTGACGAACTTGGAGAAAACGTGAAAGCCAGGGGCGCAGACGTTTGCCAGCTTTGCTTTGAACTGATTTTGGGAAAGAAGCTCCTGTAAAGCCTTCTGGAGTACTGTCTCGCGCTTGGCGTCCTGTGAACCCTCAATCCCGAGAGGTTTGATCCCGTACTGCTTCAACGTCAGCGAGCCGGATTCGTTGGATTCGAATTCGGCGACCTTAACACTGCCTGCCCCGAATTCGAGGCTCAGAAATGACTTATTGTTGATCATTTATCAGTTTGACAGCTTCCGAGAACAAAACGTTCCCACAGGGAACAAACCCCGTGACAACTTCGCTGAGAAACTCGGGTGCAGACTGTAAGAATATCCGGCTGAGGGTCAAACACAAAAATCCAAAAAAAGTGATCGTGTTAAGTTTTAGGGATTTCGGCACCCTTTTCTACTAGGTTTTTGAAGAAAGCAATGGTGCGTTCCATCCCTTCCTCGAGGCTGATCTTGGGTTCCCAATTCAATAACTGACGGGCAAGAGTGATGTCGGGTTGACGCAATTTCGGGTCATCCTTGGGGAGCGGTGTGTAAACAATGGAACTCTTAGATCCAATGGCCTTGATGATGGCGTTAGCGAAACCGAGCATGGAGATTTCTCGGGGGTTACCAATGTTTACGGGCAAATGCGTATTGCTCATCATGAGTCGGTAAATGCCCTCAATCAGATCGGAGACATAGCAAAAGCTGCGAGTCTGTGACCCGTCGCCATACACCGTCACGGGTTGATCCTGAAGGGCTGAGCCGATGAAGGATGGGACGACTCGACCGTCATTTAGTCGCATCCTCGGGCCGTAAGTATTGAATATGCGGACGATTCGCGTGTCTACCTGATGCTCGCGATGGTAGGCCATGACGAGAGCTTCTGCGAACCGCTTGGCCTCGTCGTAGCAACCTCGAGGCCCGATGGTGTTCACATTCCCCCAGTAACTCTCGGGTTGTGGATGGACCAATGGATCCCCGTAAATCTCAGAGGTCGACGCCATGAGAATCCGAGCCTTCTTATGTTTAGCCAGACCTAGAGCCTTGTGCGTCCCGAGAGATCCAACTTTCAACGTCTGGATCGGCAATTCTAGATAATCGATCGGACTTGCAGGTGAGGCGAAATGCCAAACAAAATCCACGGGGCCATCGAGGTAAATGAATTCAGTGATGTCTTGTTTGATGAACTTGAAATTGGGATTGCCAACGAGATGCGAGATGTTGGCTGTCGAGCCGGTGACAAGGTTGTCGATCGCGATAACGGAATGCCCCTTTGCCAAGAGGTAATCAGTGAGATGCGAGCCAAGAAAGCCCGCTCCGCCTGTAATGAGGGAAATGATCTTCGGCGTCGAATTCGAGTTAGATTGCGTCAGCATAATTGGTTCACCACGGGGATTTCGTCCGGAACTTTGATCGAGTTAATCCACAGGCAAGAAGCCTTGCAAGGAGTTTTGGAATTGGAAATGGATTCCTCCGGTGGGAACTGTTTTTAAGCAGAATGGATTTGTCGTGCAGCCGACGCCGGGGGGATTTAATCTGTGGGTGTTAAATGGATGCGAAGGGTGGGACAAGGAGTCACTACAACCGCGTCTAGAGGTGCTCATGAGCTTGGTGAAGTCCAAACAACGGATCGCTGATCACGGAGAGGTGTTCACCCCTGCGTGGATGGTCGAGGCAATGCTGGATCTCGTGAAAGGCGAGAGTGAGCGGATTGATTCACGCTTCTTGGAGCCAGCCTGTGGGAGCGGGAACTTCCTTGTGCGGATTCTTCAGCGCAAACTCGCGGCAGTAGAGATTAAGTTTGGCAAATCTGATTTTGAAAAACGGCATTATGCCCTCCTCAGTTTGATGTGCATCTATGGCATTGAGCTTTTGCCGGATAACATCCAAGAGTGCCGACAGAACTTGCTGGAAATTCTGACGAGTTACCTTGGTAGCGACAGGGCAGACGATGTTTATTGGGCGGCATCCCATGTTTTGTCGGTAAATCTCATCCATGGCGACGCATTGAAAATGCGGACAATGACCGGTTCGCCCATTATTTTCGCCGAGTGGGGTTATCTGGGGAAAGGACAATTTCAGCGGCGCGATTTTCGCTTTGATACGTTGACGCAAAGTTCCGCCTTCAGCGAAGAGGGTTCGCTTTTTGCGCACCTCGGGAAACATGAAATATTTACACCCATCCAAACGTTTCCACCGATGACTGTGGAAGAAATGGCGACAGCGAGGAAGGTGGGCAATGATCAGGAAGGATTACGCCCATGACGGTGCATTTCGATGGCCATCATTTAATGAGTCAAATGATTCGTCCGGCGAGGAAAGCCAATTTGCCGAGCGGAATCTCAGGCCGCAGCGATACCAGTGGCGGGCCGAGGGAGCCGCGATTCTGGAGAAAATCCGCCGCGCCCGGGAAGCACTGGCACGGAGCCAACAAATTAATAAAGACAAATAAGAGACACTGCACTAGGAGATCGGCCAAGCTGCGGTTTGGAACGTCCTGATTCCATACGAGCGGGGTGAGCCGGTCGCGGCCCGACTTTGTGTCATCCGCAAAAGCAAAACCGCCATCGCACTAGCCCAGAAGCGGCTGCGGCGCAAGGCCAGCAAGAATGGGTCGAAGCTGCAGCCATCCACGCTCGTTTACGCAGAATACATTATGGCACTGACCACTTTCCCGGAACAGACATTCCCCGCCGCCGCAGTTCTGGAGGGGTATCGCTTCCGCTGGCAGATCGAACTGGTCTTCAAACGCTTTAAGCAAATCGCCCAGCTGGGTCATGTGCCCAAACACGACCCGGAAAGTGCCCAAGCGTGGCTTTACGGAAAATTGCTGGTGGCGTTGCTGACCGAGAAGCTCATCCGGCAGGCCCGCGCTTTTCCCCCTGGGGCTACGAATGTCCCACCGGGCCGCAGGTCGCCTAGCCCTTGGCGGGAATTTGCCTTCGTCTTCCGACAAGTCACCCGGACAATCCTGCCGAGACTTTCTTTGCGGGAAACGATGGAAAACTGGCCCCGTCTGGCCGTTGCCTTGCGGGAGCCGCCTAGGAAACGTCGATCGCAGGAGGAAAAATTTAAAACAAGTTAGCGCATATGGGGCAACGCCCTAGGTATTCATCCGCAAACAAATCATAAAGCCCTGAAAGGGCGGCCTATCCGGTGTTCAATGCTGCTAGACACAAGAAATGGAGTGGCTAGATTGGACGACATGAGCAACCAAGTCGGCTTTTCCTTGCGAGGGAGGAACCCTGATGTATTGACGTGCATCGCGAATCTCTCCAACGACGAGGTGTTTACGCCGCCTGAGTTCGCAAACCGGATGTTGGATACTCTG
>SXQI01000131.1 GCA_005793025.1 Verrucomicrobiales bacterium | reverse complement strand
GCCATCCGCAATCAAGCCCGCGAGACAGACCAAGCGAGTGCTGCTTTGATCACGGACCTCAAACAACGAGGGATGCTCGATGATACGTTGGTAATCTGGGGTGGGGAGTTCGGTCGCACTTGTTACTCGCAAGGCGGACTGACTCTCGAAAATTATGGGCGAGACCACCATCCACGGTGTTTCAGCATTTGGTTAGCGGGTGGCGGAGTGAAAGGCGGCACCGTCTTCGGTGAGACTGACGATTACGGCTACAATGTGGCTTCTGATGGCGTCCATGTCCATGACCTCCAAGCGACGCTCCTGCACCTGCTCGGAATCGACCACGAACGACTCACCTTAAGCTATCAAGGTCGGCGGTTCCGTCTCACGGATGTCCATGGCCACGTAGTAAAACAAATCCTCGCTTGAGGGTGTGAGCTTGAGATCCGATTTGCCGCGTGACAGACTAACGTCATGAATCATCTCGCTCGTGCGCGTGAAGTTTTCAAAATCGAGATTGCAGCTCTCGAATCAGTGGCTCGCCGATTGGATGATTCCTTCACCCAAACCGTCGATCTCATTGTCACACGACTCTCGGCGAAAAACAAATTGGTCGTTCTTGGCATTGGGAAGTCAGGGACTATTGGTCGAAAGATCGCCGCAACTCTGACCAGCACAGGATCACCCACCGTAGTTTTAGACAGCGTGGATGCGCTCCACGGAGATCTTGGAGTATTGGTCGATGGGGACGTGGTTCTCGCCTTAAGTTATTCTGGCGAAACTGATGAGTTGACCCAACTTCTACCCGCTCTCAAAAGATTCTCTGTGCACATCGTCGCCTTCACCTCGAAGCCTGATTCAACGCTCGGGCGACATAGTGACTTAATTCTGAATGTCCGAGTTTCCAAGGAAGCCTGTCCCTTCAACCTTGCACCAACTGCCAGCACGACCGCGATGTTAGCGATGGGAGACGCACTCGCCATGGCGATCCTTCAAGCACGAGGATTTTCAAAAACAGATTTTGCCAGACATCATCCTTCCGGATCCATAGGAAGAGCACTCCTCCTAAAAGTCGGAGATATCATGAGGAGCGGGGCGAGAAACCCAGTGTCGTTACAAACCTCAACCGTTCAAGATGCATTGCTAGTCATGACTCATTGCCGCTCGGGTAGTTTGAGCGTCACGGATTCAAAAGGCCGTTTAGTTGGAGTGTTTACCGATGGAGATCTTCGTCGCAATATGGCTCAACACGCCGACGTCTTAACTAAAAACCTTTCTGATGTGATGACGAAAAATCCGATCCATATCTCCGCAGAAGCCCTTGCCGTTGAGGCGTTGAAAATATTCGATGAACGCCAGATCGACGATCTTATTGTCGTCAACAAAAAGAATCAGCCGATAGGAATCGTTGATTCCCAAGACCTCCCAAAACTGAAGGTCTTATAAACCGATCATCAACCAATTACTTTTGATCGAAATTGATCGAAAGATTATGGCGTTCGAGGATAGTGCCTTCTCGAAAGGCTAGGGTTGATAAGGCGATGTTGTATTGGGCCAACGATTGGATTTCGTCGTATTGACGTTGGGTTAAATCGCGTTGGGATTGCAATACCAGATAGCTCGTGCTTTTGCCATTCTCGAGTTTTTTCTGCTCAGCGAAAAGTGCTTCTTGAGCGTAGGCTCGGGCAGCGCGGGAGGACTGAACTTGTTCGAATGTGCTTCGGATGGATTTGATCGCATCATCAATCTCCACCATGATGGATTGCTCCTGCTGCTTGTATTGGAGGAGAAGTTGTTGCTTGTTGGCTTTGGAGGTGAGGTAGCGGTTTTTTGCAGTGGTGTTACCAATTGGAAAACTAAGCACACCCACCACTCCATAGCGGGGACCTTTATCACGGCCTAGATCTTGCAGCACGTCGCTGTAAGAAAGATTGTTCGCGTTCTGACCATAGCTTGCGGTGAGATCCAAGGAGGGCCAAAGCTGGTTCTTTTGATATTTGAGGGTGAAGTCTTGTTTCTCAAGATTGAGTTTGTATTCCTGAATCTCAGGGCGCTGGGTAAGGCCTCGCCCCCAGCTATCGGTGAGACTGGTGACAACCGGCACAGCGACCAAATTCTCAATCGGGTTCAGGTTCTGGCCTAGCAGCGATGCGAAGTCGTCTGTGACCAAGGCTTTCAATGCGTTTTCCTGCTGAGAGTAGCTCCTCTGAGCCTCGGTCAACGTCGCCTCCGTAGCTGCGGCCTGAGATTCAGCCTGCTTCTCATCGAGGGGAGCAATGGCACCTACCTGTACTTTTTTCTTAGATTCCCGGACAAGCTGTTGCGCGAGTTCATAGGCAGTTTCCTGCACTTTGACATTCTCGCGGGAAAAAATCAGTCGATAATAAGCCTGCTCGACCGAGGCGATGGTCGCCATGACTTGCTGGCGAAGACGCCATTCAGAAATCCGCAGATCACGCTGGTTGACTTGGATTTGAAGGCGAGTCCCGTCGATCTGAAAGTTCTTCAGTAAGGGTTGCGTTAAGCTAATGCCTTCGCTACCAACGTAGTCTCGACTCACAATCCGAGGGATGATGATAGGGACACCATTAACAGTTCCCGGAACATTGTACGAGGTAAAACTCGATCCAGAAATATCGGCACCGATGTCGTAAGTTAAACCTGTGCCAGTGGGGATTGCTCCACCCACACCAATTCCAAAGGAATTACGTTCCGACTCACGAGGTTCATAGGCGCGGCCTTGAGCATCGTAACCACCCGGGCTTGTGTTAAAGTTATGGCCAGCACTTAAGTTTAGGGTTGGATCGTAAGCACCGTAGCCTGAGAGAGTGAACCCTGCGATGCGAGGGTTGAAACGCTCGATGGCCACGCTGAGGTTGTGCTCCAACGCCATCTGAATCGCACTCGGGAGGGTAATGGGTTTGTTCGTCCCCATATTGAATGCTGGGGCACGATTCGTCTGGCCTTGAACCGGAGTTAAGGCACCGGCTAGGGCAACCCCCAATAAAAAAAAGACTCGCATCAGTCGCACAGTTTGCTGAATTACACCCGTTTCGTCAAAACTTTCATCCCGAGTGATCGGTTCCTTCCCTCACATTTAGGGAAGAATTGGATCATGTCCACAAGGATTAAGACACCAAAAGCGTTCGCAAGGTTTCAATGAATTAAGGCCCGTCAGGAGGGATCTGAAACGTTCGACCTGTCATTTAGAACCGGAACGCATCGATTTAATGGTCTCAGGTTCTTTGTAGTGCCGTTTAAGGTTCACCTCTTTGAGCATTGCGGCAGGAACCCGGGCAATGAACTCCGGAAAACTCCTCTCAACCCGGTCCCGGATCGCTTTTTGACCTGCTTTTGAGAGCCAAAACTCCTCCTCAACCTTGGCGAGAGAGATTCCTGCTTCCTCGTTCGTCAGGTTTTCTTGTTTGGCGAGCAGCCATACGAGCTCAAGGTCGGCAGGGAGACAGACCGGGAACGGCACAAATTTGAGTTTGATCTCTTGCTCGTCGTTTTCTTGAACCAGAGGTTTGACCTTGATGTGCCCACTGAACGTGGTTTTACCCACCTTCAATTCCACATCCAACGCCTTCTCCTTCTTGTCGATCTCGATTTTCAAATTGCCGGTTCCGAACGCGGTAGCGAGTTGAGTTTTTACCTCATTCACCGTGGCAGGTTCGAGATCGGGAAGTTCACATTTCTCAAGGAATTTTTCGAAAGCCGACGATTGATTCTTAAGTTTGAATTCGTCTTCAAAAGCCTCGATAATCCTTCCAGCAAGATTAAGGTCACTGGTTGTTTTTGGCAGAATTGTTTTCAGCAATTCCAACACTTGTTTTTCGTTCAGACCCTTGTTTTTCGGCTTTGAGTTCATCGATCTTTAAATCTGGGCGCGACGCGCAGAGGCGGATATTTGGGGAAAAACCGAGCCGGCGCAAGTCGAAGTTACGATGATTTTTTGTGATTCTGAATCGATTGATTTTCTGGTAACTTCTGGCAGATGACCGAGCCCAAACTTCTGCACATTCGCCTAGGTCCTTCTGCGGAAGGTCAGGTGCGCTCGGGTCATCCGTGGGTCTATGACAAAAGCATTCGGGAGCAAAGTCGGCCCGGAACCGCTGGTGAGATCGCCATTATTTTTGATAGCAAAAACCGATTCCTAGCCGCCGGACTTTATGACCCTCATTCACCGATTCGGGTTCGAGTGCTTCATTGTGGAAAACCCTTAGCGATCGACCCCTTATTTCTTGCGGCACGGTTAAAGGAGAGCTTTGAGCATCGCCGCGAATTGCTAGATGCCCGAACCAATGGATTGCGACTTGTTCATGGAGAAAACGACGGCCTTCCCGGTCTAGTAGTTGATCGTTACGCCTCCACACTCGTAATCAAACTCTACACGTCGATTTGGTTGGTTTGGTTGCCGGGGTTAGTTCAGACACTGATTTCCTCAGAACCAAGCCCCGACCGGATTGTCCTGCGTCTGAGCCGTAACGTGCAAGACTTGTTAAAGGATCAGCCCACCTATCACGACGGGAAGATCCTCCATGGATCAATTCCTGCGCAATCTGTGGTCTTTCAAGAATCGGGGCTCCATTTTGAAGCGGATGTGTTGCGCGGTCAAAAGACGGGATTTTTCCTAGATCAGCGGGAAAACCGACAATACGTGGAAACGATTTCTGCGGGATCTGATGTCCTAAACACGTTCAGTTTTTCGGGTGGTTTCTCGCTATACGCCGCCCGAGGAGGCGCGAGATCCGTGACCGACCTTGACATCAGTGCGCACGCATTGGAAGGGGCTCGACGGAATTTTGATTTAAACACGGGTGATAAATCGATCTCCTCGGTGCGCCACGAACGAGTTCAAGCAAATACATTCGATTGGCTCGCCCAAACCGATCGACGGTTCGGTCTGATTGTTCTCGATCCACCTTCAATGGCCAAACGGGAAATTGAACGAGCACGTGCTATCGAAGCCTATCAACACCTGACCACTCTGGCATTAAAACGACTGCGACCTAATGGCATCCTTGTCGCAGCCTCCTGTTCGGCGCATGTGACGGCTGAGGAGTTTTTTGACGCCGTGCGAAGTGCCTGTTCGCAAGGCAAATCCCCAATGCAGGAACTCCGAGTATCCCGACACCCAAAAGATCATCCAACAACTTTTCAGCAGGCGGCCTATCTCAAGTGCATCGTCATGCGATCAGGGACACAGACTCGCAACCCCACAATTTGAGAAGTTCTGGGAGCGACATACCGCTCGATGCGATGCTGTCCAATCACCGAAAAAAGTTGCGCTGTTTTTCTGAGATCGGTTCACCGAGTCGCTCGAGGACTTGCAACATGTCCTCCCACACTTCACGTTTCACGGAGACCAATTGATTCCGGAGCAGATAGGAGGGATGGTAAGTCGGCATGACAGGAATTCCCTGAAATTCCCGCCAGCGGCCACGGAGCTTGGTGATCCCATCCTCCAGCTTTCCGAAAAGGCCCTCCATCGCGGTCCCACCCAATGCCACCATCGCTCTTGGACGAATCAACTCGATTTGTGCCTGCAGGAAGGGAAGGCAATTCTGAATCTCCTCGGGAGTCGGTTTACGATTCCCAAACGATTGACCGGCTGTGTCAGGCCGACATTTCAGGATATTCGCAATATAGACCGTCTCGCGCGACTTACCCATGGCCTGTATGATCCTCGTTAACAGTTCGCCCGCCCGCCCGACGAAGGGTTCACCCGCGAGGTCCTCATCCGCACCCGGTGCCTCCCCCACAAAGAGCAATGGGCTGTGAATATCGCCTGTTCCGAATACCACCTTTTTTCTAGTGCTAACCAAATGGGGACACTTCACACATTGAAGTGCTCGTTCCCTTATTTCCGCAAATGCCGCTGCCCTCGCTTCGCCCATCAATGCAGTGCCACCGGTGGCAATTAACGGTGGATCGATCGGCCTCGGCACCTCGATCTTCGATGTCGGAACCTCAGCTTTCTTTGGCAAACTCAACCCAACTCGGTCCCCGGGTGGCGGAGTCGGGGTTGGGATCAGGCTCTTGGCTGACCCTTTTTGCGTGAGAGCCGCGAGTAAACTGGGATCTACCGTCAGGTATTTCGTGCCATCACGGCGCAAATCTTCGAGGTGATTGATGGTTGCCTGCAGAAGTGTTCCAAAACCATTCGCCATTTCAGCTGAGTTGTTGTCGTTCTCCATTTTATGACTTCTCGTTTCTCAGGGCTTCGGCTTCTTCCTGAATCACCATGACTTTCAGTGCGTTCTGCGTGGGTTTGGCCGCCAGATTAACTGCTTCGCCAGTTTGTTCGAGAGGAAACCGGTGAGTAATCAATTCACCCACATCCAAGGATTTGCTAAACACCAACCGTGCAACTTCATTCTGTAACGTGATGTCCGTAGAGTAACTCCCCAATAACTGCTTTTCATCTACGCAAGGGATCGAAAAGTCGAGCGAGGAAAGCACCCCTCTTCTTGTATGGGCGAACAGACACACCTGACCACCTCCCCTACAGAGTTTCTGTGCTTGTCGCACTGCCTCATCGGAGTCCACAGCGATCACCGCAGCATCAACCCCACGACCTCGGGTGAGTTCTTGGATCTGACTCTCAAATTCAGGACTCGTAGGGTCGTGAGCACTCGCTGCACCCATTTGTAACGCTTTTTGACGACGCCACTCCATGAGATCAGTCGCATGGACCTTCATCCCATACAGTTTGAATAGTCGCGTGAAAATTAACCCGATGGGTCCTTGGCCCGCCACTAGGACGTGATCTCGCGGTTGTAATTCTAATCTGCGAATTGCTTTCAGGACGGTATTCACGGGCTCGAGCATAGCCCCTTCCGCGAAGGTGCCATTCTTGGGGATGGGCACCATTCCGGGCAGACAGTGCTTCATCACACGAACATATTCCGCATAGCCTCCGCCAGCGGGCTCGAACCCTGCGGTGATGCCGGTCTGTTTATATTGGTCACACTGAGCATAAGCCCGGTGTCGGCAAGCATGGCATTTTAAACAGGGGACATGGTGGTGCAAACCGACGCGCTGTCCTTCCTTCCAACCTGTGACACTTGAACCAACTTTCACGATACGACCCGAGGTTTCATGTCCGTAGATTCGTGGTCCTAGTAATATCCCGTGTTGGATTTTTTTGATGTCCGTCGGACAAACCCCACACGCTGCCACCCGAACCAACACTTCGGAACGTCCGATTTTCGGCACGGGAAGTAGTTCCACCTGAAGATTGCTAACCCCTCGGTAAACCACCGCCTGCATTAATTTGGGGAGGATCATTCGGTCTCAAGTTCTCAACATTCCAATGGTGTTGTCCGAGTTCACCTCGAGTCAAGGCCGGTCGATTCGTAAGGGTCAACGCATTCGGTGAGCTGTTCCGAACACGATCGCGGCCTGACAGACCTGGTTTCATGGTTGACTCTAGGGATGTCGTGTTGCACTTTCTTCCCGTCGTCTAGACTGAAGAGCGTGCTTGTTCCAGAAGTTCTGGGGGCGGGATCGAGTGGCTTTTCTCGTTCCCTATTTTCGTAGGTTTGAGCAAAACCTCGTAACATAATCGGTTTTTTAGTTTTGTTTTGTTTATGGAGAAACAGGTTGGTTTCATGAAGGCTCTCAAATGCCGTGAGTGCGCTCGGGAGTATCCTCTCGCTGCGACTCACGTTTGTGAGTTTGATTTTGGTCCGCTCGAGGTGGTGTATGATTATGCCCGCATCGGTTCCTCTATCACTCGGGAAAAGATCATGTCTCGCCCACAAACCATGTGGCGTTATCGCGAACTGTTGCCAATCGCCAATGAACCAACGGTTGGTTTTCAGGTTGGTTATACCCCGCTCGTTAAAGCAACCCGTCTCGCAAAAAAATTGGGGCTGCGTGAGCTGTGGATCAAGAATGATACCGTTAATTATCCCACCCTTTCTTTCAAAGACCGAGTCGTGAGCGTGGCTCTGAGCCGCGCGCGGGAGCTAGGGTTCACAACGGTGGCGTGTGCTTCGACTGGGAACTTGGCAAATTCGGTTGCAGCAAACGCGGCCTCAGCAGGTCTTAAATCCTACGTTTTCATCCCGGCAGATCTGGAGCAAGGCAAGGTAATCAACTCCTTGGTTTATGGTGCCAATGTGATCGGAATCCGCGGTCATTATGACGAGGTCAACCGACTCTGCGCGGAGATTGCTGGCAAATTTGGCTGGGCATTCGTGAATGTGAATATGCGTCCCTACTATGCAGAAGGGAGCAAAAGCATGGGGTTTGAAATCATGGAACAGCTCGGCTGGCAGATCCCTCAGCACACCGTGGTTTGCATGGCTTCGGGTTCGTTATTGACCAAAATCCACAAAAGTTATCAGGAATTTAGTAAGTTGGGTTTGGTTAAGGACGCGAGTTACAAAGTTCACGGAGCGCAGGCAACGGGTTGCTCCCCGATCTCGACGGCTCAGAAAGCCGGACTGGATTTCTTCAAACCAGTGAAACCTGACACGATCGCCAAATCCCTTGCTATCGGCACACCAGCGGATGGATTTTACGCGTTGAAGGTCATGAAGGAGACCGGTGCCGCCTCCGATGACGTGACCGATGATGAAATCCGAGAAGGAATTCGGTTGCTAGCCGAGTGTGAGGGCATCTTCGCTGAGACGGCGGGAGGAGTCACCGTCGGAGTCGCTAAAAAATTAGTCGCTTCAGGAAAAATACCAGCCAATGAATCGGTTGTGCTTTGCATCACCGGCCATGGTCTGAAAACCCTCGATGCCGTCGTCGGGCATGTGGGACGTCCTCGCGAAATTCGTCCGAGCCTGCGAGAGTTCGAGGCTTTACTGGACGCGGAAGCCAAGTCACCTATCGTTTCTTAAAATTATGGCTAAAGTTCGTATTCCAACCCCCCTGCGTAAACTCACGAATAACGAAGAACTCGTGGAGGTAAATGCCGCGTCGGTGAGCGAAGTGTTTAGAGAGCTCCAAACTCGATTCCCCGGCATCCAAGAGCGATTGCTGGACGAATCCGGAGCCGTCCGACGGTTTGTGAATGTTTATGTGAACGAGGAGGACATCCGGTTTTTGCAAAACCAAGATACTCCTATTCAACCCAACGATGAAATCAGCATCATCCCCGCGATCGCCGGAGGTTAATTGAGGACTGATTATGGCCGCGAAAACCAAAAAAACGACTTCAACGAAGCCCGCCAAGGACATCACTCAAAAAACCCGCCTGTGGTTGATGTACCCAGCGAAACAGATCACCCACCCTGTCATCTGGGAGTTAAGTCAGAAATTCAAGGTGATCACCAATGTTCGCCAAGCCAGCGTGACCGATGAAATTGGGGTAGTTTGTTTGGAGTTGGTAGGACCAAGGTCTGAGATCACATCGGCCATCAAATGGCTCGAGAAAAAAGGCGTCAAAGTAGAGCCAGTCGAGATTAACGTTTTGGAAAGTTAACGCCCCTCGGGTCGTTGGGTGTTCCTAATGGCGTAGGAATTTTGCCACCGCTTCCGTGCGAGAACGCACATGAAGTTTTTCGTAAATCCTCCTGATGTAGGTGTGCACCGTCTCGAAGGAGATTTGCAGCTTGTCGGCAATTTCTTTGTAAAGAAATCCTTTAGCCAACAGTTCGAGAACCTCCTGTTCGCGCGGTGACAGATTCTCGGTTATTTTATTGAAGGCAGCATTCTGTTGAAACGATTGGACCACCTTACGTGCGATATGCGTGGACATGGGGGATCCACCTCGGTGAACCTCGCTGACGGCCTCCATGATTTCACTGGGCGAAGCGGATTTAAGCATGTAGCCGCTCGCACCGGCGGCGAGTGCTTTAAAAATCTGATCCGTGTTCTCGTAAACCGTCAACATGACGACCAGAATTCTTGGCCACACAACCTTGAGTTTAGCGACGCAGTCGATGCCACTCATTCCGGGTAGGTTGATATCCATCAAAACTACCTGTGGCCTGCGTTCTGGTATACCTATCAAAGCTGCCTCTGCATCGGGATAGTGGGACAAACATTCAAATCCAGGAGTGCGAGAGACAAGCTCCGCAAAGCTCTCTCGAACCCTTGGGTCGTCCTCAACGATGCATACCGTGATAGTCGAAGGTTTCATGGTGACGGAGGACTTTGTGATATTTTTTGACGTTGGAGAAGCGTAAAAGTCGAAAGAATAAACACTGACAATCGTCATAAAATCCCGTTTAGTGACCACCGTTGTTCTATGCCGAAACGCGCCGACATTCACTCTGTTCTAATCATTGGAGCTGGACCGATCATTATCGGTCAAGCGTGTGAGTTTGACTATTCCGGGACACAAGCGTGCAAAGCGTTGCGCGAGGAAGGTTACCGCGTGGTGCTTGTGAATTCCAATCCCGCAACCATCATGACGGATCCGGAGTTCGCAGACCGGACCTACATCGAACCGATCACCCCGGAGTGTGTTGAGAAAATCATTATCCGAGAACTGGCCGAGATGAAGTCTCTCGGGGCCTCTGGAAAACTGGTACTTCTTCCCACATTAGGTGGGCAGACCGCGTTGAACACCGCCATGTCGCTTCATCACAACGGGGTGCTCCAGAAGTATGATGTCGAGATGATCGGTGCCAAAGCTGAAGCCATCCACAAAGGTGAGGATCGCGCCGCTTTCAAGGAATTAATGCTGAGCATTGGTCTGGATGTCCCGATCAGTGGCACAGCACACACCATCGAGGAAGCACGGGCCGTTGCAGAAAAAATTGGTCGCTACCCCCTCATCATCCGTCCTGCGTTCACACTCGGAGGCACAGGCGGTGGTATCGGATACAACCGTGAAGAATTTGAAACGATTGCCAAGCGCGGCATCGAACTCTCCCCCGTGTCAGAAATTCTAGTCGAGGAATCCCTGCTCGGCTGGAAGGAATACGAAATGGAAGTGATGCGTGATCGCGCAGACAATTGCGTCATCATCTGTTCGATCGAAAACTTTGACCCCATGGGAGTCCACACGGGTGATTCGATCACGGTCGCTCCGATTCAGACGCTGACGGATAAGGAATTCCAAATCATGCGAGATCAAAGTTTCGCAGTGATTCGAGCTGTTGGTGTTGAAACAGGGGGATCGAATATTCAGTTCGGTGTTAACCCGGATAACGGGCGCATGGTGATCATCGAAATGAACCCTCGTGTCTCAAGATCCTCTGCTCTCGCCTCCAAGGCAACAGGATTTCCAATCGCAAAGATCGCAGCAAAACTCGCGGTTGGATATCTCCTTGATGAGATTAAAAATGACATCACCCGCGTAACCCCGGCTTCGTTCGAACCCACGATCGATTACGTTGTCACCAAAATCCCACGCTTCGCATTCGAGAAATTTCCTCAAGCTGATCCCACCCTTACCACGATGATGAAATCGGTAGGTGAGGCGATGGCAATCGGACGCACCTTTAAGGAAAGTCTGCAAAAATGTTTGCGCTCGCTGGAAATCGGACGGTCGGGCCTTGGTGGAGACGGGAAGCCATGGCGAATCGGAACCGAAGTTTATGGAGACAGGGATATCCTGCCGCGCGAGGTGATCTCTCGCAAACTAAGCATTCCTAATGCGGAACGGATCTTTTTTATTCGTCACGCACTTCGTGCTGGATTCAACATCGAAGCGATTTTTCAAATCTCCAAAATCGATCGTTGGTTTCTGACCCAAATCAAGGAAATCGTGGATCTAGAGGAAGAATTGGCTCAATCCCAGAATCATTCGCAATCCAACCCCGGAGTTTGAGGGGTATGAGTTGGTTTTATCGCCAGATCATTCGGCGCGCCTTGTTTCAGAAGGACTCCGAGGCCGTCCATGAGTTGACCCTTAAAGTGTTGGCCAACGTATCCGGTTCTCCGTTTTTGCTAAACGCGCTCGCTTCGTTTTATTCCCCAGAGCCTAGACCCATCCGATTGTGGGGGCTAGATTTTCCGAATCCAATCGGGCTTGCTGCTGGAATGGACAAACGAGGTATTGCATTGCCAGCATGGGCCGCGATGGGTTTTGGCTTCTGTGAGTTGGGCGGAGTGACATGGCATCCTCAAACCGGCAATCCACGACCTCGAATGTTTCGTGCGGTTCGATCAGAAGCCCTGATCAACCGGATGGGCTTTAACAACGATGGCGCGGAAGCTTTCGCGTCAACACTTCAGGGATGGCGAAGTTCTGAGCTTTGGCCCAACCATCCCGTCGGAGTGAATCTCGGAAAATCAAAAATCACTCCATTGCCTGAGGCAGCTCAAGATTATGCCAAAAGCCTAGATTTACTTTGGCCTCTGGCTGATTTTTTTGTCGTCAACGTTAGCTCACCGAACACGCCGAACCTGCGCCAGCTACAGGATAAAACTGCTTTGGATGAAGTCCTTGATGCTGTCCAAATGGTCAACCAGCGACATGCGATCACGGCCTCAATCCCTGCCAAACCAATTCTCGTCAAAGTCGCCCCTGATCTTTCGTTCGAAGCCCTCGATGAGATTCTTGAATTGAGCCTCTCGCGCAACCTTTCAGGCATCGTTGCGACGAATACCACCGTCACCCGTCCACCCACGACAAATCTGAGAACGCGCCGGATATATGAAGAAACGGGGGGCTTAAGTGGTCGTCCATTGCGGGACCGAAGCACCGAAGTAATCAGGCATCTAGCAAAAAATACGCATGGAAAACTCCCCATCATCGGTGTCGGTGGTGTTTTCTCAGCGGCAGATGCCTTAGAAAAATTTGCTGCAGGAGCAACTCTGGTTCAGATCTATTCAGGCCTCGTCTACCAAGGACCCAGTTTGATTAAGGAAATTGTTGAGTCACTAGAACCCTGAGAGGGGTTTGATGAGGATAGCAGCTTAGCGATACCAGCTTTTTTATTGCTGAAATTCTCTGAGATTTCTCCAAATTAGTGTCATGAAACTCCGTATTGCAACCTTGCCCGCTCTGATTGAGTTCTGCCTCGTGACATCAATGATTTGGTGTTTTGCAACGGGTTCGCAAGCGAAGGCTGCTTCTCCCGGAATCTTCGACCGGACAAACCTCGTCGCGTGGTGCATTGTGCCGTTCGATGCAAAGAAGAGGGGGCCTGAGGAACGAGCTCAGTTGTTGAAACGTCTTGGACTACGGCGACTCGCTTATGACTGGCGTGCGGAACATATCCCCACTTTTGACGCCGAGGTGGAAGCGTGCATCCGTAACGGGATCGAGTTGACCGCATGGTGGTTTCCTTCCACTCTGGACAATGATGCGCGGACTATTCTCAACGTTCTTGAGAGGCACAAAACCAAGACCCAATTGTGGGTTACAGGCGGAGGAGAACTCACCAAGACCGCTGAAGAACAAGCTCAACGCATCAAGGCGGAAGTAGATCGGTTACGTCCAATCGTGGAAGCCGCAAGCCGCATCGGCTGTCGTGTGGGTCTTTATAACCACGGAGGTTGGTTTGGTGAACCTGAAAACCAGATTCAGCTCATTCGGGCTCTGGGCTCCACCAATGTGGGAATGATTTTCAACCTGCATCATGGCCACGCACATCTTGATCGTTTTGAAAAATTCCTACCCAAAATGATCCCCTTTCTTTACGCCATAAACCTCAATGGCATGGTGAAGGACGGAGATCAGACAGGAAAAAAAATCCTTCATTTAGGTGAAGGGGATCAGGAATTACGATTACTCAAGGCCATTCGGGACAGTGGCTGGAAAGGTGCAGTTGGCATTCTGGACCATCGACCTGAAACAGATTCTGAAGAAACCTTGGGCCGCAACCTGCGTGGGCTAGATGGTCTTCGGTTGCAACTTTAACACCAATTTGGCAGCGTTCCCCTCCGATTCATGAACCGAATTTTAGTCCTATACGATTCCAAGTCCGGCAACGTCCGCAAAATGGCCGAATTGGTTGGCCAAGGTGCGGCGTCGGTGCCTGACACCGATGTTCGAGTGCTCAGCGTTGACGAAGCCAAAGCAGAAGATGTGACGTGGTGTGATGGCATCGCCGTTGGCAGCCCGACCAATATGGGAGTGCTCTCATGGAAGATGAAGAAATTCTGGGATGAAGTGATGGGAGCAAGTTGGATGCAGATTGACGGAAAAATTGGCTGTGCCTTCAGCTCTGCTGGCGGTTGGGGAGGAGGGATGGAACTGGCCTGCCAGTCGATTCTCACAGTCTTGATGAACTTTGGGTTTCTGGTTTTCGGCGTCACCGATTACGCCTCAAAAATGGTCACGTTGCACTACGGTGCTGTAGCGGCTAAGGAACCTCGTGATGATGGAACCCAAGCCGCGTGTCGCCTTCTTGGACAACGCTTGGCGGAGTGGACTGCCCTCTACGTCCACGGACGCAAAGACCAGCATCCCACCCTACGATTGGATCAACGGCAACGCCCGGGTTGAGCCGTGTAACTTGATGCTGCCTGTCCCGTTCTCTTTGGAATCTTTCCTTTACAACAGATTGATCACGACATGATTCGCCTCGTACTTTTTGATATCGACGGTACCCTAATCCGCTCCGGCGGTGCTGGAGTTCGGGCTTTTAAGGAGGCGTTCGCTTCGGTGTTTAACTCGACGCAAGCGACCGAAGGGGTCAGTTTTTCTGGTCGAACAGACCACGCGCTTCTGCGGGAATGCCTGACACACATCGACACGGTGATGACCACGGAGAACGTGACACGGTTTTTTGATGCTTACACCACACTCCTTCAAGAATTATTGGAAGTAGTGCCGGGCGAGATTTGCCCCGGAGTCGAGGATTGGATTTCCTCGTTAAAAACCCTGCCTCATCAACCTGAGATCGGTCTCCTTACTGGAAACGTCCGACGGGGTGCAGAACTCAAATTGACTCGATACGGACTTTGGCAGCACTTCTATTTCGGAGGTTATGGGGATGATCATGAGGATCGGAATCGAATTGCAGCAACTGCGTTCGACCGAGGTGCTAAGCATCTCAACACAGTTCTGCGTGGAGACGAGGTGTTGGTAATTGGCGATACCCCGCACGACATCACCTGTGGCCGGGCGATCCAAGCAAAAGTGCTCGCCGTTGCCACAGGAGCTCATTCGATGGAGGAATTAACTCCTCATCGGGCAGATTGGCTCGTACACGACTTGCTGAGAATTAGCCCGGCGGAGATTTGTCTCTAATGAGAATGGGGCTTACCCGTCCCACATTTTCCACACGAACTAGGAACGCCGGAGCATTCTGCTCCTGCACTGGCATTTGGCGATCCAGAGGATGCAAAAACTGACAACTGCTTAGTCAGCTTTGGCGATCCACACGCTGGACACGTCGTCCCTTTCCAATCCTTGGACCGAATAAGTATCTCAGAATTCTGTCCACATTGTTCGCAGTGGAATTCGTAGATTGGCATAGGACTCCGAATCGATCTTGTGGGATCAAGGCTTGGTTAGGCCACGGAGGTTCTCATCGAACCAATCAGCAAAAATCTTCAGGTCACTGACCATATCCGGCCAGCCATGATCCTTACCGGGTCGCTCAATCAATTTGAATTTGGCCCCCATCTCTTTAGCTTTCGCCCCGAAAATGTTCGCCTGATAAATTGGCACTAATTTGTCCGCATCGCCGTGGATGATCAATGTGGGGGCCATTTTCGCAGTGATGTAGTGAATTGGCGAAATTTCCTTTCCGAGAACAGTTCGGCTCTCTGCGGTGTCGGAGCGGGGTCCGAATGCTGGTTTGAACTGAATGAGCGTTCCAACTCCGACCCCATCATCGCCCTGCGATCCCCAGTTGGAAAAGTCGGTTGGTGGAAAAAAGCAAGCAACCGCCTGCACCGCGCTGCTTTCCCGGTCGATGGGATCCTTCGCATCCGGTGATCCGGGTTTGCCTTGAGTCCCCATCGTCAGCGAGAGATGCCCGCCTGCGCTTCCGCCCGTGATTCCTAGCTTTTCTGGATCTACACCATATTTTTTGGCGTGATGCCGAATGTAACGAACAGAACGATGAATATCCTGAATAATCTCAGGAATGATGAACCGCGGCTGCGACCCATGCACCACCGTGAAAATCGTGTAACCTCGATCGAGGAAGTTTTTGTAATATCCGGGGTTGATCGCTTCATGGCTCGAGAAAAAACCACCGCTCACCATGAAAATAATTCCATACCCATTCGCTTTTTCGGGTTGGAAAACATCGAACGTTAATGCCGTGCCAAATTTCCGACCATAAATGACATCTTCCGTCCGAGTGAACTCAGCCGCATGCGCGGCGGTGAACACGAGAAGCACTGTGAACAAGCTGTACAATGATCGTTTCATAATGAGGGTGAGGCTTGGTTTAGTTTTGTAAATCAGGCTGAATTCTGCGTATTAGACATTAAACTTGAATAAAAGGACATCACCGTCTTTGACGATGTATTCTTTACCTTCCATCCGATACAACCCCTTTTCGCGAGCCACCGCCACCGAACCACACTGAACCAACGCATCGTACGCAACGGTTTCTGCCTTGATAAATCCCCTTTCGAAATCGCTGTGAATCACTCCAGCAGCCTTGGGCGCGGTGTCTCCTGTATGGATCGTCCAAGCTCTCACCTCTTTTTCTCCAGCAGTGAAATAGGTTCGCAACCCGAGCAGATGGTATGTGCCTCGAATGAGTGCCCCTACCCCCGATTCTTTGACCCCCAAATCTGTCAAAAACTCTTGAGCCTCGGTTGGTGAAAGATCAACGAGATCGCTCTCAATCTGTGCACTGATAGTGACCGTTTCACAGGCAACATGCGTCCGTGCATACTCCCTCACACTGCACACATAAGGATTCTGATCCGCATTGGCTAGATCGGTCTCTTTTACGTTCGCCGCAAAAATCGTCGGCTTATCCGTAAGCAAATAAAAGCCCTTGGCGATCACCTTCTCCTCCGCCGTCAGTTCCAACGTGATCGCTGGTTTGCCGGCGTTGATGTGAGGCTCAATTTTCTTGAGCACCTCCTGTTCAGCGAGTGCAACTTTGTCCCCACGCTTGGCGTCCTTAGCAACTTTTTCTAACCGACGTTGAACCGCCTCCACATCACACAAAATCAATTCAGTAAAAATAATCTCAATATCCCTGACCGGATCGACGGTGCCTGCAACATGGTGAATATTCTCATCCTCGAAACATCGAACCACCTGCACAATCGCATCCACTTCGCGGATATGCGTCAGAAATTTGTTCCCAAGGCCTTCCCCTGCCGAGGCACCTTTCACCAAACCAGCGATGTCCACAAACTCAACAGCAGCCGGGATGATCACCGATGTCTTTGCGATCTTGGATAGCACTTCCAAACGAGCATCCGGGACAGTGACAATGCCCACATTAGGATCGATGGTGCAAAACGGATAGTTCGCGGCCTCAGCTTTCCGCGTGCGGGTTACCGCATTAAACAAGGTTGATTTTCCCACATTCGGCAACCCAACAATTCCAGCTTTTAACATATTTTGCTAATACTGACGAATCCACCGGGAAAGTAAATCCCACGCGGAAAAATCTAAGGTTTGCAGGATTTCTGCCAACGATCGGCCTTCAAATCAAAGCGAGGTAGTTGACCATCGATCACAGATTTGACAGGAACCCTTAAAGCAAAAGCTTCTTGGAATTTATTTTGTAGCTCCGCTACGATTTCCTTGGAATCTTCCCGGTTAGCTTCAATCTCGATCTCGACTTCGAGTTCGCTCAAACTCGCGTCGGTAAACACACGAACTCGATACTCGACAATACCCGAGCAGGACCGAACGATCCTTTCCACAGCGGTGGGATAAATATTTACACCTCGGACGACCACCATGTCATCCGTACGACCCAATATTCCCCCAATCAGTGTTTTTTCAATTCTGCCGCAAACACATCGGTCGGCCTTCCGCGATTCCATCCGGACCAAGTCTCCCGTTCGATAGCGGAGCACAGGCATCCCGTGGCGGCGCAACGTCGTTAAGACCAACTCACCCGGCTCCCCATCGCTAACCGTTGCGAGAGTTTTTGGATCGATTACCTCCGCTAAGTAAGAGTGCTCAATCAAGTGTAAACAACCGGGCCGATCAGGACACTCGAAGGTCACAGGCCCGACCTCTGTAAGACCATGATGGTCGAAAACTTTCGGTCCGGACCAGAGATTCTCCAGCACCTTGCGTGTTTCAGGGATGCTCCCGCCGGGTTCACCCGCCACGATCAGACGACGCAGCGGTAACTTGGAAAAATCGAACCCCTCGGATTGCGCAACCTCCGCCAAACGCATTGCATAAGTTGGGGTGCTGCATAAAACCGTGACCTTGTTCTCAAGCATCATTTTCAATCGCTCGCGCGACCCTTGTCCACCTCCCGGCAAGCAAAGACAACCCAAGCTAGATGCGGCTTCGAACGCGGTCCAGAAACCTAGGAATGGTCCAAAGGAAAAAGCGAACATCACACGGTCACCAGACCCTACACCCGCCGCTCGATACACTTCCTTCCAACAATCGAGTAACACACCCCAACTCTCCGGAGTGTCGAGCCAGCGCAAAGGAGTTCCAGTAGTTCCACTGGTTTGGTGAAACCGGGTGAAGCTTTCTAACGAAAAAGATTGATTGGAGCCGAATGGAGGATTTGCCGCTTGGTCGGCGGCTAACTCAGCTTTGGTTGTGAAGGGACAGTTCGCCTTAAATCGACTCAGCGTTTCTTGAACGTCGTTGCCGGTTTTTAGCCTTTCAGCGGTCGCCGCGTAGAACAGATTCCGAGAAAGCCCCTTCAGCAAAAGTCCCAACTGTTCTGCCTGCCACAATTCAAGAGCGGCGCGAGAGACAAAATCGCCGGGCTTCATTCGAAGTTAACGTGGAACTACGGTGCTAGGAATCGTCGCGTGCGCAACTGGTTTCGGACCGGGTGCTGGTGCCGCAGGTTTGTACCGGCTAACCATAAAACCACCGACCGCTGCGAGAACAATGCCGAGATAGAATTTTGGGTTAATACTCCCCCAACCACCCTCTGGAGGATGAGCGAGAATCGCATACAGGGCATTCACAATCGGGGCTCCTGCAAACACGATTGACATCACAACAATCGGATGGCCTTTGGCACCAAAGGCGAGTAGCACCGCAAATGCACCGAGAGCACCCACAATGCCAGCAATCAGCGACCACCAAAGCCCTTTGGCAGGAAAACTCAACGATGCACCTTTCACTAACAGGAGAACCAGAGGAGCCAGCACGGCTGTGAAAAAGTAGGCGATCCCGACGAAAAGAAATGCTTTATACCTTCCATTGACGGGATCCTGCATCGCCATCTGGCCGGTGTGCAGAAACACCCCATAGACCCCCCAAGAAAAGACGGTGATCAGTGTAAAAAAAAGCCAAGACATGCTTTGTGCATTTGAGTTGCTCATGGTGATTTCCAATTCAATTAAATCGAGATCATTGTAATGGGGCTCTGGATTAGGGCAACAGATTCACGAACTCTTCATAAATCTATTTGGGTTGCCGCATTCGCAGCTCCCATCAGGAATCCCGCATCACTCGCCACCGCGATCAACTGGAATCCCTGTGCGCTTCTACGCCCCGCCGCCTCAGGGTCGCCTACGTGAATCCCCGCAGCAACCTTATGTCGTTTCGCTGCGGCCAAAACCAAATCTACACTTCTCAGGAAAGCCGGATGATCACTCTCAAAAACTGGAGTCAGACCCAGTGATTTGTGCAAATCATTCGGCCCAATAAAACACGCGTCGATACCAGGAACACTCAAGATATCATCCACGTTGGTTACAGCCTGTGCGGTTTCAATCATCACAACCACAAGGATCTGGTCATTCGCTGTCGCGTAGTAGGTTGCTGGATCAGTTGCAAAATTATGTGCATGAAAAAGGCCACCAATCGAACGAGCTCCCTCGGGAGCATACCTTGCCGCCATTACCACTGCCTCGGCGTCACTCCGCGTGTTCACCATCGGCACGACCACTCCGAATGCGCCTGTATCCAAAACGCGTTTGATGTTTTCTACACTGTTGATGGGAATCCGTGCTAACGGGACTTTTCCACGCGCAGCTATCAGCGCAAAGCTCAGAGCTGCCGTCTCCATCGTCGTCGGTGAATGCTCTAATTCGATTGTCAACCAATCGAACGGCGTCCTAGAAAGCATCCCCGCAACCATAGGATCCGGAATCGTCACCCAAGTGCCAACACTCGTTTCGCCCCTTTGTAACTTAGCTCTGACGTTATTCTTAATCATTGTGAGCTGAGGATTATTTGATCGAAGCCCGCAACTTTGGAGATGCAAACACGGTTGGATCCACGACCCACCGAGGGCGCTCTCCGTTCTTCAAACTAACGATCGCGTCAGCTGCTGCATTAGACACCGCCTCGCCTGTTTCCCGAGCAAACGATGCGAGGTGAGGTGTCAGAAGTAGATTGGGTGCGCCACGCAACGGACTATCGGCAGGCAAAGGTTCTGTCGAAAAAACATCCAACGCTGCGCCAGCGATCTCTCCGGCACGCAAACTTTTCGCCAATGCAATCTCATCCACAACCGGCCCGCGAGCTGTGTTAATTAGATAAGCGCTTGTTTTCATTCGTCGTAATTGGTCCGTGCCGATCAAACCACGCGTGCCAGAATTCAACGCAACATGGAGAGAGACAAAATCGCTGCACTGCAGCAACTCATCCAACCCGACAAACTCGGCTCCTACAGCACTGGGATCAGGGTTCGAGTCGTGGGCAAGCACTTTCATATCAAAACCCGTGGCGCGTTTCGCGACGGCTTGGCCGATGCGGCCAAACCCCACAATCCCTAGAGTTTTCCCGTGAATGTCGTGACCCCAGTGGGAGGTCCAAGATCCACTCACCACTGATTCATGACCCAAATGAACACGACGCGCAACCCCGAGCAATAAAGCGAACGCCCAATCCGCGACCGCTTCATTAAGCAAACCCGGTGTGAAAGCTACCACGATCCCTTGCCTCGTAGCTGCGGCGACATCAATCGAGTCATAACCCACACCCCAGCGCGAAATAACCTTCAATTGGCGCGCTGCTTCCGACTCGAGCACT
>SXQI01000016.1 GCA_005793025.1 Verrucomicrobiales bacterium | reverse complement strand
CAAAGCCTTCGAATCGCCGTTGCCCCTTGGCTACAATCTGCGGCTCGAAAGTGCCGTTGCGATCCCGCGGTGTCGCCAGTTCCAGATTGCCAAACTCTCCTTTGAGCGTCTGGGGACTGGTCCCATTGCGCGAGTTGCCCGAGTTCCTCCCGGATGAATCGTGCTTGCCATAGCCCAAGTGCACCGTTAATTCCGCCCCCATCGCCTTTTCCAAGAGTCGCTTCTGAAGTTGCTTGAGCAACCCATGTTGACCCAACAAATCTTCGGGCTTCTGGTAATCTTTCAGTAGTTCGTTCAATACTTCGTCGGTAATGGCCATAGTCATCTATCCTCTCAGGTTTCTTTGGCCACTTACACGATTTCCTTTATAGCCCCTTTCAGTAAGTTAACCTCCGCTCTCAATGCCTTGGCCTCCGATCCAAAAGGAGACCCCTACAATCTCCTCTTTAATTCCTCCTGACCTCTACCACCCGCCTCCACTGACGCATTACTGGGTGTATCTTCTTTCTTTGGTGTTTGTTTCATTGCTGATTAAACACTGGGATACACCCGCTTTCTCTTTTACACACTTATTCTTACACCACCATGCAAGAATAGTTGGGCGGTTGTGGTTGACCGTTCACGCTTTTGGATTACGCTTTGCAAGTCACCCATTTAATTTAAACCGTTTTATGCAAGAAAAACAGAGCCAAGCCGTTTCCGGCCCGAATTCTCGCCGGGACTTTATCAAGCAGACCGCGACCGTTGCCGCGACCGTCGCCACTGTAAACATGTTCAAAACTCCTGTTTATGGTCAAAACAAAGCTCCTTCAACGGGGCGTGTGATTGGGGCGAATGACCGGATTACGGTAGGGTTTATCGGAGTCGGTGGACAGGGAATGGCCCATGTTCGCTCCCAGAAAAACGATGCTGCAGCCAACAATGTTGAATTGGTTGCCACATGTGACGTATGGAAAAACCGCGTTGCCTCCAGCAAGGCTTACATTGGCGGCAAGTGCGAGGGATACGACGATTACCGCAAACTTCTCGAACGTAAGGATATCGACGCCGTCACCATCGCGACGGTGGATCATTGGCATACCAAATGTTCGTTGGACGCCATCCAAACCGGCAAACATGTCTACGTTGAAAAGCCCATGACCCGTTATTTGGGAGAGGCCTTCCAAATCCACGACGCGGTCAAGAATAGTAAAACCGTTTTCCAAGTCGGCTCACAGGGTTGTTCAGACGCGAAATGGCACAAAGCGGCTGAAATGATCAAAGCCGGCAAGATTGGTCAAATGGTGATGGCACAAGGGTCTTATCCACGTAATAACCCTAAGGGTGAATGGAACTACAACATTGATCCACAGGCGAAGGCTGAAAACTTGGACTGGAAGAATTGGTTAGGTCCCGTTTCTAAGAAAATCCCGTTCAATGCGGACCATTATTTTCGGTGGCGCAAATACTACCCTTATTGCGGTGGGCTTTTAGGAGATCTGTTCCCTCACCGCTTGCATCCTTACATGCTGGCCTCCGGCAACCCTGAGTATCCAACCCGTGTCGTGAGCATCGCCACAAAGCGGGTGCATAGCGACAAGAACACACCCGGCACTCCGGAACGGGATGTGCCAGAGCATGTCGAATTGTTGGCGGAATTCCCGAGTGGATTGACCCTTGTGATGATCTCCAGCACGGTCTGCGAATCCGGTCTGATCGAACAGATCAACGGACACAAAGGAACCCTCTACATGTCTGGCAATCGAGTGGAACTAAAACCTGAACGTCAGTTTGCCGAGGAAGTCGAACCCGAAACCATTAGCGGGATCAAACCGGGTGAAGACGTCGCGGTGCATGAGAAAAACTGGTTTGATTGTATCCGCGATGGTAAGGCACCCAATGCCAACATCGACCTCGCCACGAAGGTGCAAACAGTCATTTCACTAGGTGAAATGTCCGAAAGATTAGGGGTTGCCTGCAAATTCGATCCAAAGACCCGCAAGATCACTACGGGTGATGGCAAAGTGATGCCTGTGACCGAGCTGAAACCCATCACCTACGGTTGGACTGATCTCTCGTAGTATTTCCTTTCTGTTTTAATCGCGAGGGTCCGGGTGCAAACCCGGGCCCTTTTTTAGTGTGGTGAACAATACTTCTTCCATAAGAATCGCCCGGAATGCCATGGCGACTCGGTTCGAGATTCTGATCGTCGCTCCACCAACTCCGCGCTTGCAGGCGATTGCCGAGGAAGCTCTTGATGAAATTGAACGAATCGAAGCCCAACTCAGCTTTTACCGACCGACGAGTGAGATAAGTGCGCTGAACCGCGATGCTAGCCATCGGCCCGTCCGTGTTAATCCTGAGGTTTTTCAACTATTGCAGCGAGCAGAGAGTTTCTCTCAAGAAACTCAAGGTGCTTTCGATGTTACCGTGGCACCCCTTCTTCACGCTTGGGGGTTCGTGGGTGGCACTGGCCACGGACCATCGACCTCGGAGCTCGAAGCCGCTCGATCTCGAGTGGGTTTTCAGCATTTGCGATTTGATCATGAAAACCAAACCGTGGAGTTCGATCACTCAGGTGTTCAAATTGACCTCGGTTCTATCGGCAAGGGGTATGCATTGGATCGTGCGGTTGGAATCTTGCGCGATCACGAAATAACCTCGGCACTCTTACACGGAGGAACCAGCACCATCGTTGCCATGGGATGTGATGGCGAAGGGAACCCATGGAAAGTCGCGCTTCCAAAATCGCCTGAAACGACTGAAAAGGAACCAGTTGTGGTCCAACTTCAAGATGCATCACTTTCTGTCTCCGCAGTTTGGGGAAAATCGTTCGATGCGTTTGGGAAGAGATCTGGTCACATTATCGATCCGACCACAGGGGAGCCAGCCCAATCCGCCTCGTGGGCGGCGGTTGCGCACCCTTCCGCGACTGTGACGGATGCCATTTCCACCGGATTGTTGGTTCGTGGGCAATCCATTCTTCCAGAACTCATGAGAACCTATCCCACCATGCGTGCTTGGACAGGTTGAAGCGGTTTGAATTTCAGGGTGATCGTGGTTTCTTCAACGAAGCACAGATCAATTCTTTGCCGTTCCGGACGAAGATATGTCCGTTTGCGTATGCCGGGGCTACCCAAGCCACATTTCTCCCGCCGAATGGGAAGGTGGGTGTGATGACGGGAACCCGACTGATCTCCTTGTATCCTCCACTCGAAAGGTTGGCTCGGATCAATTCGCCTTTATCAGTGAAGAGCAGAACCGAATCGCCGTTCGGGGTGATGTGGATGCTCGCGCCGTTGGAGAGACTTGT
>SXQI01000130.1 GCA_005793025.1 Verrucomicrobiales bacterium | reverse complement strand
GGATACAGTTTTGTGTTTGGTGATGGGGCAGGTCCTGTCGTTGGTAATCTGAAATTCGCATTATTCGAGGGTGTCGATTCCATGCCGAACGCGAACTACAGCTATTGGGTCTCGCACAACGTGTTTTCGATGTATCAACTCATGTTCGCGATTATCACGCCGGCGGTCTTGATGGGTGCGATTGCCGAACGAATGAAGTTTTCTGCGGTGATGCTCTTTGTCGGGTTATGGATGGCGGTGGTTTATTTCCCGATCACTCACATGGTTTGGGGGATCAATGGGTTGATGAATGGGGTGTGGAATCCCGATGCGAAAATCAAGGCGATTGATTTTGCGGGTGGTTACGTCGTTGAGATGTCCTCGGGTTGGTCGGCGCTTGTGCTTTGTCTGATCCTTGGAAAACGGATCGGGTATGGCAAAGAACCGCTGCAACCTCACAGCATGACGTTGTGTGCCGTTGGTGCGGGGATGTTGTGGTTTGGATGGTATGGGTTTAATGCGGGGAGTGCGCTGGCTGCTGACGGAATAGCCGCCACTGCGTTCACAACTACGACGATCGCGGCCGCAGTAGCGTCCTTTGTTTGGGCGATGGCTGAGTATGTGGTTCGTGGGAAGCCTAGCATTTTAGGGTTTTGCTCGGGTGCGGTTGCAGGCTTGGTGACCATTACTCCGGCGTGTGGATTTGTGACACCGGCAGGTTCATTCATCATCGGTATTTTTGCAGGGATTGTGCCATTTCTCGCCTGTTGGAAGCTCAAGGAAAAATTTAAATACGACGACACCTTGGACGCGTTCGGTGTCCACGCGGTGGGCGGAACCATGGGAGTGCTACTCACGGGAATGCTGGCTCGAAATTCAGCCAACCTAAATCTTGCCACCAATCTGAAGGGCTTGGTTACGGATTCATTATTTCAACCGCTTGTCTGGGAACAATTCAAAGCCATGATCGTTACCATCGTTCTAAACGTTGTTGGGACCGTGATCATTGCGTTCATCGTGAAGGCGGTTGTGGGTCTGCGGACGGATGAAGAGGTTGAGATTATAGGACTGGATCTCGCTGAACACGGAGAAGAAGGTTACCACAAGTAATCGGAGAACGGGTTGTCTCGCTGGGTTCATTTCCAGAACATGCTAGAATATCTCGACGACGACAGCTGTTGTGTTGTCTCGTCCGGAATGTTCCAACGCGCTAAGGACTAGCCTCTCCGCACGGTTTTCGGCGGTGGAGGGGATCTGTAAGTGTTGGGCGATTTGGTGATCGAATAACCCTTCGACCAACCCATCCGTGCATAGAAGGAAAACATCGCCCTTCTCGAACCCGACTGATCCAATCTGAGGGGAAACAAACTGGTGCCCCGCACCTAATGCTTTTTGCAGATTATTTCGCCGAGGATGATCTCGAGCTTGGCGTTCGTTTAAGTGACCGTTTCGGTACAGCCAAGCCACATGTGTATCATCCTGAGTGATCTGCCTTAGCTTGTTTTCCCTTTGGGATAAGTAATAAAGCCGGCTGTCCCCGATATGACCAAAAAACATCCAAGACGGGGTGAACCAGCAAAGGGTCAATGTTGCTCCCATGCCGGCGCATTCATCATAGCTCCTTCCTAGAAGCGTCAACTCTTGGTGTGCTCGTTCAAATACCTCGGCCAGCACATCAGCAAAGCCGACTTTTAAACCCGTTGCCGATTGTTGAAACGCACGGGGAAGGAGCGATGTGATTTTATCGACAGCAATGCGACTTGCAAATTCACCTGAGTGTGCCCCTCCCATCCCATCGCTGACTGCAAAAACATAATCATTTTCCTGCGTAGAGACTTCCCCAGTCTTACCCAACACGACCACGTCGGTTGCATTAAATTGAAGCGCAAGAAAGGCATCTTCGTTGTTGGGTCGAAATCTCCCTCTGTCGGTTAGTCCGAACCAACGCAGGTTTGGGGCGACTTGATTAAGAGAGGAAATGGACATTGGTGGATTTCACGGATTGGGTAAGATTGTAGCAAACTCGAAGTCGATGACGCAGAAGCGTCCGTCGGAAATGCGATAAGTTATGTTCCGAACTTCGGGATCCTCATGGCGCACGCCGTAGGCTTGGAGTTCGTGAAAAACTGCTGCTGCTTTTGCAGAATCTAGGTATTCGACGCGCTGACCGCAATTAGTAGTGACTATTCTGAGTTGAAGAGGATCAAATTCGAGTAACCGAGGAACGAAGGGGCATTGGACTTTTTCTAAATGTTGGAGAACCCGCACCTCGTTTGCGAACCGCTCCTGAGCTTGAGGGCCTCGGAATGTTTTATAGACCGTTCCGTCATACCCAATCCTGACTAAAGCCCGCAACGTGTCCTTGACGTTCAACACAACACCTACGGAATAGTTCAAAAAGGATTTCTCAGCAAATCTGAATAATAGGGAGAAACAAAAAACGGCTCAACAATTTGGAAGAATAATTGCCTTTGGCATCCGGATTGCTTAAGTTGGAATTGCGCCGGAAATGTTGAGTTGTGCAGAAGTTTGAACAGCTTCTGCAGTCTCGAAAAGCGCAGTCTGAGCAAAATTTAGCACCAAACAGATACCATGGCGAAATATAAACTCGAATACATCTGGCTCGACGGTTACACACCTGTCGCCAACCTACGCGGTAAAACTCAAGTCAAAGATTTTGACTCTTTTCCAACGCTTGACCAACTTCCGATGTGGGGGTTTGACGGGAGTTCGACAAGGCAGGCGGAAGGGCATAGCTCTGATTGCATGCTCAAACCAGTGGCGAGCTATCCGGATCCTACCAAGGAGAACGGGGTTCTGGTGATGTGCGAAGTCATGATGC
>SXQI01000129.1 GCA_005793025.1 Verrucomicrobiales bacterium | reverse complement strand
GCCAGCGAGGCTTGGTATAAGAACATTGTTCTCGAAATCCTCCCCTAGTTCTGCGAGATTGAATCCTTACGAGGCGATGACCGAGTCTTTGCCTCGTGTAATGGCACTGAAAATGCTCAATCCTTGAAAGGTTCGTATTGAAACACGACAAAAGTTTGCGAAGTCTGGCTTGTGATGTTACGATCGGGTGACGGAAACGTGCGAAAATCAACAAAAACTCTGATTATTTGGGAAAGGGGGATGCTGCGCTATGGCTGAGGACAAGCTGCAGGCCTCTCGCTTTGAGCTCAAGTATGTCATCCCGGAACACACCGCGTTGGCAGTGCGTGATTTCGTCGCGGGTTACTTGGATCTTGATGAGTTTGGTGCGACGCAGCCGAATTTTTCCTATCCGGTCCATAGCCTGTATCTCGATTCACCGAATCTTTCGACCTTTCGATGGACAATTAATGGAGATAAGAACCGGTATAAACTGAGGTTGCGATTTTACGATAACCAGAACGACTCCCCTGTTTTCTTCGAAATCAAACGAAGAGTGAACAATACCATTGCCAAACAACGGGGCGGTGTCCGTCGCGAATTTGCCGACCAGCTCTTGGCGGGTCAGTTACCCTGCCCCTCCCACCTACTCTCCAAGGATCCACGCCAGTTCAGCGCGCTCCAAAATTTTTCCAAGCTCATGGCGCATCTGAGTGCCCGGCCGATGGCTCATATTTTTTATATGCGTGAGGCTTGGATCAGCCGCTACGACAATTCGGTTCGAGTCACGCTGGATCGAAACGTCTTGTGCGATCCGGAACCGTGTGCGCGTTTCGAGACCGAGATGGTGAACCCTGTCACTGTTTTTGGTAAATCGGTAGTCTTGGAACTGAAGTTTACAAATAGATTTCCCGATTGGTTTAAGGATTTAGTTCGGGTGTTCGGACTATCTCAATGCGGTGCTGCGAAATACGCAGAAGGCGTAGAACTGTTGGGAGAGCATCGGCTCACGCATGCGTTTGCCTCCAACATGGTGCCCGCCGCGAAATCAACTTTTTCACATGAACTTTCCATGGTCCTTGGCTTGGCCGCGATTCAGGGACTATCCACGAATTTTGTTTAAATCATGAGCGAATGGCTACTACGCGGAGATTTTGCCTCCGCACCGTTAAATATTCCTGCAATGGTCCTTGGGCTGTTGCTCGCCTTCATGGGCGGGCACCTGATCGCATGGATCTACATGATCACGCATACCGGCTTGTCATACTCTCGCTCGTTCGTAGGTTCCCTAGTCGTTATCCCCACGGTAGTTGCCATGGTGATGATGGTGTTATCGAATAACCTCGTGACGGCCTTTGGTTTAATGGCGGTTTTCGCCATTGTCCGTTTCCGAAACATCCTACGTGACACACTCGATACGACTTACGTCCTTTCCGTAATCGTCATCGGAATGGCTGCTGGAACGATGAAATTTGCAACCGCAGTCAGCGGATGCCTACTCATCTCCTTCATCATGCTTTACCTTTGGTACACCGCCTTTGGTTCACGATTACGGTATGACATGATCATTAATCTCCACTGGTCCCGTCCCGTGGCGGAGCTTCCCCAATTAAAACAATTGTTGCATCGACACAGCCTAAAGACGGTCTGTGCAAGCCAGCGTTCCAACGAAGGCTACGAAGGCACCGATCTCTCTTACCGCATCCTCCTCCGGAACACGGATCGAATGGATGACTTATTAACCGAACTCCGCACACTTGCTGGAGTCTCTCGCCTCACCGGCTTGAAAGCTGAAGAAGAATCTGAAATTTAACTACATGGATCCACTCCCCATCATTCCCACACCTTCCAGCCAAAAATGGCGGGAGTTCCGCATTCGGTATCTACCACTCGTGGTGTTTGGTATTTTCTTTATTTGGGCTGGAACCCTGTGGAAAACCAACATCACCGCACCGACGACAACAGGTCAGACTGAATCCATTATCGCCAACGTAACGGCTCCAGAGAGCGGGTTTCTAACCAATTTACTCGTCACCCGATTTCAACCGGTAAACATCGGCGATCCAATTGCAGAATTGATCGTGACGGATTACCGGACCGAGGACCTCCGGTTAAGCCAAATTCGGACGAAGCTCAACATTGCTCAAGCCGAACTCGATACCATCATGGATCAGGATCGTCTCGCGTTTAACTATGAGAGTCTGAGGCTTGGTTTTAATCGAGAATTAGTGGATATCGAAGCCACCAAAGCGGAACTTAAAATTCTAGAAAAAAGCGTTCTCTCCCTAGAGAAAGGCGTCCAAGAACAAGTAATCCCCCGACTGACATACGAAGACGCTTTGAGGAGCCGGGACGGATTACGAGCACGACTCGAAGAGGCTCAGAAACACAGCGATGTATTGAAATCGAAACTCGAGGAAGCACGTCATTTCGGCGTCTCTTTCTCAGCTTCTAGCACAAACTCTCGGACCGCCAAGCTCCTTGCAGAAATCGAAGCGGACCGAGCAAACTTGGTTCAACACACGCGGGATCGCATTGTCATCCGAGCTCCGGTCTCCGGACGCGTCAATTTCATTTCCAGATACCCGGGACAAAACGTAATCGCAGGTGAAACAATTCTTGCGATCGTGAGCGAGGAAACTCCGAGGATTATCGGCTTCCTGCACACTCCGATGCCATTTGAACCACGGGATGGGATGGAGGTCACCGTCCGACGGCGATCCGTGAAGCGAGAAGAAGCCTTGGCTGAAATCTCGGCTGTGGGCCCCCAAATGGAACCTGTCACCCAAGCCCTTCTCCGTCCCGGAACCACCTTCGAGGTCGCACTCCCATTCGCGGTTAGCGTTCCCAAAGGATTGAAGCTGATCCCCGGAGAACTGGTGGATCTCATTATCAAGAATCAGTAGGCTCGTTCCTCGCCCTGCGGGCTCTTCCGAAGAAAAACATCGGAGGCGATCTTGAAACAAACAGATTCCGGTTCTAGTCTCGCGGCGTCCAGTTCCCATGCCGCCGCCACGACAAAGCGACCATAACCCAACGCGAATCGACCGAGGAGAAACCACACGCCTTTTCGGTCTCGATTTGCTTAGGGCTGTTGCCATCCTGCTGGTACTCACCGCTCATACTCTTCCCGGCGGCTCCACGTTCCCGATCATTCCTACCATCGCTTCGGTTTCGGGGTATCTCGGGGTAGAACTTTTTTTTGTCCTCAGCGGTTTTCTGATCGGAGGCATTCTGATCCGAATGCTACATCGCGGCGAATTAGGAACCTTTGCCGGTGTCATGGAATTCTGGAAGCGTCGCTGGTATAGAACCCTTCCCAATTACGCCATTTTCCTGCTTTTTAACCTAGCTTGGGCAAGCCAGTTTGGGTCGGCCTCAGTTTTTTCTTACTCCAATTACCTTTGGTTCTCACAAAACTTGGCATGGCAATGCCCTGTTTTTTTTCAGGAATCTTGGAGCCTCGCGGTCGAAGAATGGTTTTATTTGGTTTTACCTGTTTTTGTCGTGGTGTTCACATCGTGGAACCGAAAACCAAACCGTTTTACCTTGGTACTTTTCGTGATGCTACTCATCCCGGTGGGGCTTCGTTGCCTGGGTTGGATTGAAGGTTCATGGGACGAAACCATTCGCAAGATCGTCATCTACCGACTTGATTCGATGATGATTGGGGTGGCAGCAGCCTATCTCGCCTTAACCCAACCACAGTGGTGGAAAAAAACAGAACGCTTCTGGCCCATCGGGGTGTTGCTCTTGCTTGGAGTCGCCATTCATCTGATCCGATTCCAGCCCCTTGATCCTGCATTCTGGTATCACCGCACTCTACCCACGATTATCACCTCGTTTGCCACAGCGATCCTTTTACCTGCCCTGATGACGATGCAGCCCCAGAATCTCATCATGGCAAGAACTGTAAGGAACATCAGCCTCTGGTCCTATTCGCTTTATCTTTGCCATACCCCTGTGATTCGCGTGTTACAATACCTTTGCACGGAAATCATTCCATTCGCACCTTACAGAAACCCGATCATTCGATGCCTCATGATCTGGGTGATTGCTTTGACTATCGCAGCCCTAGTTTATCGGTTTTGGGAAAAACCAATGACGCAATTGCGAGACCGGAAGAAATCAGCCTCGGGTGCGCCTCGTTCTTAACGTTTGATCAAAAAGGCCTGTTCACCGAGGTAGATGATATTCTGTCCATATTTCGTTGCCACCTCGTCGATTGCACACCGCGCTCCATAGGTCGCTGGCCAACCATAATCATCGAATACGATGACGCCTCCTAGCACGAGCCGCTTGAGGCAAAACTCAAACGCCGCCAGTGTCGGTTCGTGCAGATTCACATCGATGTGCGCGAAAGCGAAACTCGTCGCCTTAACCTCCGCCAACGTTGCTGGAATCAATCCCTTGATGAGACGCACAGGCACGTTGGGTTCCTGTAACAGCCGTTGCACATCCTCAAAGCTGGCGCACCTACATTGGTTCACCTGCACATGGGCCCCATCTCGAACTGCATCTACTTTTTGATAGCCTTCGAATGTATCCAACAGCCACATTTCCCGCCTCAGAGACTGTTTTTTGACTTCGTTGAGCAACAACCGCGAACTACCTCCACTACCCGTTCCCGCCTCAAAAACATCCCCTGGCAAATCACGGATCTGCGTGATGAAACGATGAAGATAATAAAGTTTCATCCTCGATAGCATGGTGTTTGAAACCACTTCAGGGGTGAAAATCCCATCGTAAAAAGGATCGTGCCATGGCTTGAGTAACCGACTGTAATCATCCGGTCGCCGATATAACTCAGGTGCCTCGATAACTTTCGGAATGACCTGTGTGCGATTGATTTTTTCTAGGAGAAAACCTCGAGATAACAGTCGGTTTTGCGTCCAGATTCTGATGTTTCTCAGCAAACCCATGTTTGAATTGTTATAAATGCTCCACGATCGACCTTGCGCGTTGCGACCAAGACAACCCTTTTAGACTAGGTCCACGCACAATGACCCATCCAAGGGGAACCAGCATCGTTCCAACCGCCGCGACAGCTCCCACCGCGACCAGGGCATATCCACTCCAGCCGAGTTTCAGGAACGCAAATGAGAGGCTAACACTGATGCCAAAACTGAGCAATCCCCTCCACCAAACTTGGAAAAACATCGACCACGCAGAGTGCCCAACTCGACGTGCGTAATCGCTCATCAATGGAAAAAGCGTCCCTGCCACAGTAGCCACGACGAACGCAGCTGCAACCCCTTCCGCTGATCGGTTGTAGGCGAATGGAATCGCCAGAACTACACCTAAAAACAATTCGCGTTCGATCCGTCTGGCGACCTGAACAAAATCCCCCAAACCAAACAGGAAATAAGAAACCGGCGAGGATAAGCCTGTGATCAAAAACCTTCCCACCAGAAGCAACAAGATAGTGCGACTCACTTCATACTCAGCGGTGGCGAACCGTAGGACGAACCCCGGAAGGGTGAGTAACATCGCACCCAAAACAGCTCCATAAAGCCAACCATTCAACCGCAACAAAGGCATTCCCCATTTGTGGCCGATATCCTCTTTCTGCGCGATCAGGGGCCAAGAGACCTCCCCCAAGGATTGGAGTAGACTCCGGACATAGGCAAAAAATCGAGCCAAAACAAGATAGGCCGCAGATCCTTTGCAGTAAGCTCCGATGAAATACTGATCCAGACTGAACAATAGCAAAATCGAAGCCTGACTCCGGAAGCAAGCCCACGCGTCCCTCCGCATCTCGACGATCGCTGCCCAGAAATCCGCTCCAAAACTCCAGCGAAAAACTTTTAGTCCCGGGTGTTCACGCCGAATCATCATCATTGTGGTCGGCCAAACCACTGCTAATTGGGATAGGTAAGCCAGCGGCAGCGACCAATACCCGTAACCTATCCTGAGCCAGAATTGCAATGCCGCCAGTGTCACCCATGCGATGATCGTTTGCAGGATGAACATCTGTTTCTGGGCACCCAATCCCAGCAACAACCCCATCTGACTCCCGCAAATGATGTTCAACGCCGCCACCAACCCCAATAATAAGAAAAAAATAAAAGGAATACCGGCCTCACGAGGATTGGGTGTCGTGGCATAAATACTCACCAACAACTCGGCGGCTAAAAAGAATACGAATGCTAACGCCGTGTATAAAGACTGGCTGATCTCAATGATTCGCGATTTTTCCTCAGGATTGGTCGAGATTAACACCCGCCGGTTCGCAACCGTCCGGAAACCGCCATCGAACAACGACAGGTAACCCATGACATTCAGTGCAGCCAGCAACACGGTTGCCATCTCCTTACTGAAATAACGGGTATAAAGTGCGGCCACTACCAAGCCACTCAGCACGTTTGAACTCAACGCGATGACTCGCCATGAAATCGCATTGATGAAATCTTTGTTCACGGTACGCGAGACTCAACGACGAAACCGTTGGGCGATCGGGATCCGACGCCCCATTCCAAATGCGAGCGATGAAACCTTCAGCCCGGGCGATGCCTGTCGCCGTTTGTATTCGCTCAAGATCACTTTGTTCACCACATCATCCACCACTTCCGGCGAATGCCCCAACGTTAGGATCTCAGCACGACTCAAGTTCCGCACGATGAAAGCTTCTAGGATGGAATCCAACACCTCGTAGGGCGGCAACGAATCTTGATCCGTCTGCTCAGGCCGAAGTTCTGCACTCGGAGGTTTCGTAAGAGTGGTCTGAGGAATAATCTCTCGCTCACGGTTGATCCAACGGCAGAGCGAGTATATCTC
>SXQI01000128.1 GCA_005793025.1 Verrucomicrobiales bacterium | reverse complement strand
TTCAACAGCCTGAGTGGAATCACCGCAGCCAAGAAACCACAACTCACCCTTTCGGAGGTTCAATACCTCCGATCGCATTTGCGATTAAATCCCAGAGATACTGCCGTTCTTGAAACCCAATGGCACGCAAGGCTCGCTCAGCCGTGGACCTGCTTGGTGGTAGTCCTGATCACCATCCCCTTCGGTGCGGCCTCTGGAAGACGCAATGTGTTTGTCGGGGTGGCTGCCAGCATTTTTATTTGCTTTGCCTACTTTGTTATCATGCGATTTGCATTGGCTCTGGGGACGGGCGGTTATGTTTCGCCTGTTTTGGCGGGTTGGTTGCCTAATCTAATCTTTGGCGGAACTGGATTATGTCTCACGCACCTGAGTCGGTAAACGCACAGGGAGATTACGCCACCGCCCTGCGAGATCTTCAAGCACGCTTCGACCGACTTCAATTGTTACATCAGGTGAGTGATGTGATTCACTCCACACTTGATCCTCAACAAGTGTTGGTCTTGATCATGAGTGAAGCGGTTCGGATTATGCGGGCATCGAGCGGCTCCATGGTCTTGGTGAACCCGAACAATAACTTCCTTGAAATTCAAGCGTCCCACGGCTTGCCGATTACGGGTGAGGCTCTCCAACTCAAGGTCGGGGAGGGGATCACAGGTTGGGTAGCTCAAAGAGGCAAGTCCGCGCGTGTTGGAGATGTCAGGAGTGATCCTAGGTATATCGCGGCCAAACAAAATGTCTTGTCTGAGCTCGCCGTACCGCTCGAGGTCGATGGCGAGGTAAGGGGCGTTGTAAATGTTGATTCCGAACGGCTGCATGCCTTCACCGAGGATGATGAACACCTCCTCAAAGACTTGGCGGTCCAAGCGGCGCGAGTCATCAAAAACACTTGGCTTTATGAGCAAAATCGACGAAAAGCCCGCTTGTTCGAATCCTTGTTCAGCGTGGGGCAGATAATCAACTCCGCCATAAACCTTGATGAAGCTTTGCAGGTCATTACCCGCGAGGCTTGCGAGTTAATGGAAGCCAAAATGTGCTCGTTGCTGATGTTGGATGGTTCTCGGGAGTGGCTGGATCTTCGGGCCAATTATGGAGCGGGCGAGGGGTATATCACCAAACCTCGTCTGAGCGTTTCAGACAGTTTGCTTGGTACGGTGGTTCGTCGCAAAAAACCCCTGCAGGTCCAAAACGTTCAAACCTCCTCCCATTATCAGAATGTGGAGATCGCCCGACGTGAAGGGTTAGTTTCGCTGCTCAGCGTGCCGTTAATCTATCGAGAGAAAGCCATCGGAACCCTCAGTGTTTATACTTCCATCCTTCATGTTTTCTCAAACGAAGAGGTTCGGATTCTCTCGGCATTAGCGGAGATGTCTGGGATCGCGATCGAGAAGGCCCGCCTCTACGAACGTCTTGTAGATGTGGAGGAGGAGATTCGTCAAAATGAAAAGCTTTCAGCCATCGGCCTGCTTGCCGCCGAAGTGGCCCATGAAATTCGGAACCCGTTGACGGTGATGAAAATGCTTTATCATTCGTTAGACCTGAAGTTCGAACACTCAGATCCTCGCGCTCGGGACGCTCAAATCATGGGCGAAAAAATGGATCTGCTCAACCGAATCGTCGAACAAGTTCTCGATTTCGCACGAACCACCGAACCTCGATTTCAACCGACGGATGTCAACCAAGTGTTGGAAGACCTAGGCCTGCTAATCCGTCACAAGTTGACCAACCAAAACATTCGTTGGATTAAAAAACTGGATTCTGATTTACCAAAAATCATGGCTGACCCAACCCAACTTGAGCAGGTTTTTTTGAACCTCACCTTGAACGCGGTTGAGGCAATGCCCAATGGTGGCGAACTAATAATTCGCACCCGAACGATCAATTCCTCTAACGGGCCACGAATATCAGTTCAGTTCACAGATAGCGGTGACGGAATGACGGAAGAACAATGTTCCAATATTTTCTCCTCCCTATTGCGCACCACCCGACGTAAAGGAACGGGCCTAGGCCTCGCAATTGTCGCCAAGATAATCGAGGCACACCACGGTCAAATCCGGGTGCGGTCGAAGATTGGGAAAGGCACCATATTCACTGTGGCTCTCCCGTGTACCAAGCCGTAGATCCAAGCGGGTGCTTCGGCTTGGGCTTGCAGTCGAATCACGAGCTCTTGCGGTTCTTCCAATCCGAGTTTGCATGACTGTGGGGTCGAGGTTATCCTCAAAGGATTATTCCGCTAAATCTGCGGTGGTATCATGAGTATTTTGTCGCTTTTGTATGTTGTTGGCACGGTTCTGTTGCTGTTCGGTGCCGCTATTTTTGTCCATGAATACGGCCATTTCTGGATGGCTCGTAAACGTGGAATGAAGGTTGAAGCCTTCGCGATCGGTTTCGGCCCTAAAATCTTCGGCTGGACCCGCGATGGAGTCGAATACTCATGGCGGCTCATCCCGGCAGGAGGATTTGTCAAATTGCCCCAGATGGTGACTTCCGAAGCACTCGAGGGGAAACACGCAGCGGAACCATTACCCGAAATCACGCCGTTGACCAAGATTCTGGTTTCGGTGGCAGGTCCGCTGATGAATGTAGTTTTTGCATTCGTCATCGCGATTGTGATTTATTTTACAGGTCTTCCAGTTCTCGTTAATCCTCCCATTATTGGCTTTGTAGAACCGAATTCCACGGAAGCGAAACTGGGAATCGTGGCAGGTGATAAAATCGTCGAAGTTGATGGCCGGCCGATTCGTGGTTGGATGGAAGTGCAAGAGGCGACCGGTCTCGCACGAACCAATATGCTGCCGGTGATAATCGAGCGGAATGGTCAGCGAACCACCTACAATCTCGAAGCTAAAGTAAACAGTACGTTTGGGTTCAAATTATTGAATCTGGAACCTCGAGATCATCCCGTTGTAGGGGGAGTGAAGAGCGGAAGCGCCGCTGAGGAGGCGAAACTTCAAGAAAAAGATCTGATCATTGGTTTCGCCGGAGTTCCGATCGTGAACAAAGAGCAATTGATCAAACTGATCCGCTCGAGCGGCGGGAAACTGAGCGTCATCGAAGTCAAAAGGGGCGATGCGAAACTAAAGCTAAACATCACGCCGAAACAGGATCCGACCACCAAGGATGGAATTATCGGAGTCGCGTTAACTTCGGATCTCGCGGAGGTCTATCAGGTTCAGAAGCCAGGTCCATCGCCTTGGGATCAGGTGAGTGACGTAATTTCTAAAACAATTAAAACTTTTAGTGCCCTCTATCATCATGAACAAACGGGTGTGGGAGCCAAGGACCTCAGTGGGCCTGTCGGGATATTCGCGATGCTCGCCAAATGGGTCAACACGGATTATCGATTGGCACTAAGTTTTTTGGTTCTCTTGAACATCAACCTAGCGGTGATCAACATGTTCCCGCTTCCGGTGCTCGATGGTGGCCACATTACCATGTCGTTATTTGAGGTCATCACGCGCCGCCGTATTAGTGTCAAATTTCAAGAATACGCGACCACCGTTTTTGCCATAGCCTTGATCTCGTTCATGGTTTACGTCACGTTTTACGATATCAAACGGATTCCGTTGTTTAAGGCTTTCATTACCCAAGAAACGCATATTGAACCCTCAGGAGTTTCCACAAATCGGTAGTTCTAATGCAGCATACGCCTTCGCCTTTTTCGTATAACCGCCGTTGCTCTCGAGAGGTGATCGTTGGAGACCCTGCCCGAGGGGGTGTCGTAATTGGTGGGGATCACCCGGTGGTCAAGCAGTCCATGATCACCTGCGACACGATGGATACGGCGGCATCCGTGCAGCAGACTTTGGATCTCGTTGCTGTGGGCAGCGAGATTGTCCGTGTCACCGCACCAACGGTTAAGGATGCTGCAAATCTCCAGAATATCGTCCGAGAACTTAGAAATCTCGGTTGCTATGTCCCCATTGTGGCCGATATCCATTTTAAACCCGAGGCGGCGATGGAGGCTGTAAAATGGGTTGAGAAGATTCGTATCAACCCGGGGAATTATGCGGATTCGAAAAAATTCGCCGTCAAAGACTACACAGACGACCAATACGCCACTGAACTTTCTCGAATCGAACAACGATTTGCTCCCCTTGTCCTCGAGTGCAAACGGCTGGGTCGAGCCATGCGCATCGGCACCAACCACGGTTCGCTAAGCGACCGTATCATGAACCGCTTCGGCGATAGCCCTCTGGGGATGGTTGAAAGCGCGTTGGAATTTGCTCGAATCGCTCGAAAACACGATTTCCACAACTTCGTTTTCTCGATGAAATCGAGCAACCCAAAAGTGATGATCGAATGTTATCGATTGCTGGTTGCGCGATTGAATGACTTAGGTTCCGGTTGGGAGTATCCGGTTCACCTCGGTGTTACTGAGGCGGGAGAGGGTGAGGATGGTAGAATTAAAAGTGCCATCGGAATAGGGTCTCTCCTCTGCGATGGAGTCGGCGAGACCATCCGCGTTTCATTAACTGAGGATTCCCCGCGCGAGATCTCGGTTTGCAATGAATTACTGACCCAAATCCCAACGTTGATCCATCGAGATCAAGATGTTCAAGGGGTTTTCCTATCCTACGATCCGTTCAATTATACGCGCCGAGTTTCGACCGAAATCCATTTAACCGAGGATGTTTTGTGTGGCGGAGAGCAAACCATCCGAGTGGTGGTTACTCGATCGACTTGGGACAAAGTGATTCCCCGCATCCGACCCAAAGACGATGTGCGGCCCGAAGCGGTCTACGAAGACCTGAACGTCCAAGAGATCGATCCAGAAACTGCGTTCACTGTGAGTTGCCGAACTCAGCTCGTTACTGTCAAGGATGACACTCGGCTCCCAGCGATTGCAGCTTTCCGATTGTTAGCGGCACAACTCAACCGGCAAGGGTTGACGAACCCAATACTTCTCAAAGACACACTAAATCTATCAGATCCCCCTTTTGAACCGCAGGTCGCCTTGATTCGGGCTGCAGTGGTATTAGGCACGCTCCTCGCAGATGGCATTGGAGATGCAATTCTCGTGCGCGGAGAACCCGGGGCAGGGCAGTCCCTTCGACTTGCGTTCAATATATTACAGGCTGCGGGTTGCCGATCATTTAAGACGGATTATGTAGCCTGTCCTTCGTGTGGGCGGACTTTGTTTGATTTACAATCCGTTACGGCACGGATTAAAGAACGGACTCAGCATCTCAAAGGAGTGAAGATCGCCATCATGGGATGTATTGTTAATGGTCCCGGCGAAATGGCGGATGCAGACTTTGGTTACGTCGGAGGCGCCCCTAACAAAATCAACCTTTACGTCGGCAAAAAGCCGGTGAGATTCAATATTCCGGAATCTGAGGCTGTTGAGCAATTGGTGACCTTAATTCGTGATCACGGCAAATGGGTGGATCCAGCCCTTTGTGCTTAACCGGGAGGCCAACTCAAGGCTCTACCACCTAGGATATGACAGTGCAAATGAGGGACTGTTTCTCCTCCGTCATGGCCATTGTTAATCACCAAACGATACCCGTTCTTCTCCAACCCAACCAAATTTGCAATGTGTGCTGCTTTGAGGAGCAGGTGGCCGAGCAGGGATTGATCTTCTGAAGTTGATTCGGCAATTCTTGGAATCGCCTTTTTGGGGACGATTAGAATATGCACTGGAGCCTTGGGATTGATGTCTCGGAACGCAAAAACTAAATCGTCCTGAAAAATGATCTCAGTGGGGAGTTCGCCAGCAATTAAGCGTTCAAAAAGAGTTTTTCCCATCACAATCCTTAAAGGATCACTAATCCGCAGCTCTTTTCCTTTTGCTCAAACGAGAGGCAATCGCGCAAATAATGCACGATTTGGTCACTTTTCCGTTCGCAGCAAGGGCACCACCGTTGGCGTCCCGTGAGTTGTTTGACGCATCCCCTTAATCCTTGGAACAGGAGAAGCTCCGAGGAACCAGCCAACCGAGTCTTAAGCTCGGTTCTCAATCGTGCAAAAAAATCGAGTTCGAATCCGGTGGGAGAGCAATAGGCCAACATTGCCAAGTCAGCACTCGAGGCTTGTGGAGTTGGGCCTTCGGGAGCCGAGTCTGTAAGGACGTCGTAGCCAAGTTGTCTTAACGTGCAACCCAGAGCGTTTGTGAACTCTTCCAAAGTCACATGGTCCCGGCCAAGGTCGTTCCGAAAATAATACGTCACAGCCGACGCGGCTTGGCGAACCACATCGGGGTCGAGTTCCTTCGCCGAATCGCCGATGAGTTCGATAGTGACGGTCTCAGCCGAACAAGGGAAGTAATCCCCAGAAGAGGTATGAAAAATCAGGCAATCAGGGTGAAGTTGGATCATTTGTTTTCCTCCAGTTTTCTGATTTCTTGAACGAACTCAGTAGGTTCTTCAAACCGTCGATACACGCTGGCAAATCGAACGTAGGCAACTTTGTCCAACACACGCAACCCCTCCATCACGCGCTCCCCGATTGCCATCGAGGGAACTTCTCGGTCATATTTTCCCTCGATCGCATCAATAATGTTATCCACCAAGTCCTCAATCGCTTTTGGACTGACTGGGCGCTTCAGGCAGGCGACGCGGAGGCTATGGACCAGCTTTTCTCTTGTGAACGGTTCACGGCGATCATCCCTTTTGACAACCAGAATTCCCTCATGTTCAACCTCCTCATAGGTTGTGTACCGGTGTCCGCAGCCCAAACATTCGCGACGTCGCCGAATTGTCGCCCCTTCCCGCGAGGTGCGCGAATCAATCACCTTGTCTTCCTGACAGTCGCATTTAGAGCAACGCATAACAGTAAGAACCGCCGGATGCGGTGTTTTGTCGAACCTATGCCACTACAGGTTGTGGTGTCAAACAAAACTAGAAAAAGTTCTATCTCCAATTCGTACGTGATGTAGTCCGGGATAAAGACAAAAGTGTGAGGAGTCAAACGGCGGGGAAAATGGTGCCAGAGGCAGGAATTGAACCTGCGACCAAAGGCTTATGAGTCCTCTGCTCTACCCCTGAGCTACTCTGGCACACGGTGAAACGATCACTGGGGCCGCTCGTGATCGTGCGGGTTGAGACTTTGCCCCGTTGGAAGATGGACGTCAATAATTCCTGCGAACTATCTGAGGCCTGAACCTTCCGTGGAAGGGATTATCTCAGGATTGCGTGGATATTAATGGGTTTGGAGAACTCGGTAGAAGGTCGCCGAGTTTTGCGAACCTGAGGGAACATTCCACGTTGATTTACCTTTGATGTCGTTAACAAGGTTTGATGCAGGGGTCCAGTTTTGAAGATCGGTTGAGGATTGGACAGTCACCCGGCCTGCAGGTTGGCCTTTGACCTTGAGAGCGCAATCGCCCGAACTCGTAATTTCAACGGCTAAGGTGAGATCGAAGGTGACTGTTGGAAGTTGAATGGCGTCCACAACAGCTCCGTCCAAACCAACGGATAATGCGTTATCCTTACTGTAGGTCCATCGGAATTTATTCGTGCCACTCGGTACGTCGAAGGTGTAGGTTTGGAAACCGATTCCCATGCTCTGGCCGGACCATTTCTCGACAACGATGTCATTAATGAAGAACTCTAGTTTGTCGAAGAATTCCTCGGAATTGACAAAAAAGTCGAATGAACCAACCCCTGATTTCGTGATCGAGGTTAGCGTCATGGAACTCGCTCCACCGTCGGTGATGGCTTTGGATTTCGCGGCAGAAGTTCCGATGCTTGCGTAACCCGATTGAATCTCCCAACCGTTGTTGCTCCAGAGGACATTAAATTCGCCATTCTCAAAGTTTTCCGTGTAAACCCGCGGTTCAAACTCGGCGATAAAGTCCATGGGCTTGATTATGTTGAACGTATAGGGGTTAGAGGTTGAAATCAGATCCCCTGTGGCTTTGTTCACGAATCGTTTAAATTGCGATGAT
>SXQI01000015.1 GCA_005793025.1 Verrucomicrobiales bacterium | reverse complement strand
CGAGGTTCCAGACAATTACGTCTTCGCAACCGGCGAGCTTCACAGCGTGGAATCGGTCGTTGAAACTGCTTTCGCAACGGTCGGTCTCGATCCAAAACCCTACATCCGACACGACCCCCGATTCATCCGCCCCTCGGAATCCAGTCATTTGGTGGGAGACCCTTCCAAGGCCAAACAGCGACTAGGGTGGACTCGCCGGTGGACTTTCAATGAAATGATTGAAAGCATGACTCGTCATGAACTCGAGGCCCTCCAACTAGGAAGGTCGTAAAGGCTACTCAGAAACCTTACTTTTTTTGCACAACGGTTTCACCAATCAACCCGGTTTTGAGGACTTCGACGTAGTCATTCAAAATAGAAACCGCCTCGTCTAACTGCGGATCAAATGGGGAACTCTCGTCGGAGTCAGGCTCAGGTTCGGCTAGAGGATCCTCGACATTTACCGGGGCGTCCGTTTTCTCTGTCTTCACAACCGCACCAGATTCGGTCGTCTTCTCCTTCTTCACAGCCACGACAAGCGTCATGGGTTCGTTTTTTTCAATATTTTCTAGAGTAAGATCAAACGAACGATCCATCGAAGGCTTCCGACCTGCCCGTTCTTTCTTACGCAGGTCCGCTTGATCTTTCAGTGCTTTCTTTTCAGCCAGACGTTTTGTCTCGTTGAGCGAAACGGACTTGTCATCCTGCCTCCTTTTGACTTCAGCGATGTCCTCACGGAGATAACTAAAATCCTTACTTGCATCCACGCGGAGCTTGGAACGCTTCGCTAATTCGGGCACATATTTTTGGACAAGATCTAAACGAGAATAACTCACAGGCATTGTTCCACCTGCGGGAAGACTGTTCTCCAAACTGGACTCACCGATGTCTAGATAGTCATAAATCGAAGGTAACACGATCTCGGGCGTCACGCCTTCCTTCTGCGTAGTTCCTCCCGCGATGCGATAGAATTTCGAGACCGTGAGCTTCAACTTTCCCGGGTTCGGAATATCCTCCAAAGCCCGATCTAAAGATAACACTTGTTGCACCGTTCCCTTGCCGTGCGTGGTTAAATCTCCCACCAACAGGGCACGACCATAATCCTGCAACGCAGCCGCAGTGATTTCGGAGGCTGAGGCGCTTAGTTTCCCTTGCAGAATCAGCAATGGTCCGTTGTAGGCGACTTGGGGATCGCCATCCTTCATAACCCGTGTCTCCTTGTGATCCTTAACCTGAACAATCGGCCCTTCCTTCACAAACAGGCCAGTGAGTTTGATGGATTCCTCCAGTATTCCTCCACCGTTCCGGCGCAAATCCAATATGATCCCTTCAACTTTTTCCTTCTTCAGGCGTTCTAATAATTTCGCAACATCATCTGAACAATTATCATAGAACTGCGGCAGGTTCACGAGTCCCAACCGGTGCATCTTCCCTAGGGCATCAATATGTTCAATGAGTTGCGCTTTGGCATGCTGATCCTTGAGCTTGATCTCGTCCCGAACCAAAACGATATCCTTCTTGGTTTCAGGTGCGTTCACCGGAATCACGGTCAACCTGACTTTTGTCGCACGCTCCCCACGGATCATTTGCACGACTTTGTTCAACCGCATCTCGACGACATCAACCATTTCCCCTTTTTCCTGACCTACCGCCACGATTTTGTCGTTAGGCTTCAATAGCTTGGACAAATCCGCAGGCCCACCTGGAACTAGGCTCATTACCTTGGTGTTTCCATCGTCCCATTGCAACTGGGCCCCAATCCCGCTCAGTTTAAGACTAATGTTTTGAATCTCAAAATTGGCGGCTTCGGTTGGACTTAAATAATCACTGTGCGGATCAAATGTGTGAGACAAGGCCGTCAGGTAAGTCTGTAGAATTTCCTCCGCGTCATACTCTCTCATGGTTTTTTCGAGTCTTGCATAGCGTTTGCCAATCAGTCGCACGGTTTCTTCGGGCTTCTCCTTGTTTAATTTCCCCTGTAACAATTCATACTTCACACGAGCCGTCCAAAGGGATTCTGCCTCTTTTTTATCCAACGGCCATGGAGCTTTATTACGCACCGGCAGGAAGTTTTCCTGCTGATTAAAATCGAACTTTTCTTGCAACGCCTTATCGACCTGTCGCCGACCTTCTGCGAGTCGTTGGAGATACCTGTCGAAAATCGCGAACGCTGGCTCCGAAGTCCCGGCCCTCAACGCATCATCGAGCTTTTGACTATAAAGTTTTTCGAACTCCTCGACGTCCGATTGATAGAATATTAAATGGTTGTAATCCAACCCATTAAGGTATGTTTTGAGGAATTTCTCGGACAGCGCGTCGTCCACTGTGGATTGCCGGTAATGATACCGTTCCAAGAGCTTCGAAACAGCGAACGAAATCCGCCCCGACTGGGTTGCAGTGAACTCTATGGCTCGCATCGGCAGAGCCATCACAATACAACAACCCACCACGCCAATGAATCGTTTCATAGTCGAACTTAATCTGTCCCTAAGCCAAGTTTTATCAACCCAAAAAATGATTGCCATTCCAATTACTCCCTGCTTGGATCGAATCGACCCGCCTGCGAGTGAGGGGTCGCCTCACTGATCCGCTATCCTCAGTGGTTCGCCTGAAACGGCCTTTTCCGCAGTCGGCGGGTTCCATTTTTAAAACAAAAAACCCACCCTAATTGAGATTAGGATGGGCTTCTTTCAAATGATGATTCCCAATGGGGTCATGCTTTTGCGTTATCATCAATCCCGTCCAAAAGCCGGGAGATGAAGAAAAAGATGAAAAACACTCCAAAAATGGCTTTCCCTGTCCCAGACAAATAAGGGTTGGCACCGCCGGCGAATCCGGCAATCAAACCGATTATAGCAATGATTAAAAAAGCTTTACGCATATCAAATTCTCCAGCAACCCTAAGAGATCAACCCACTCCTTTCAAGCCGCTTTTAGGCTTTTTCTTTAACCGTTCCTGATGTCATCAATGTTCTGACGTGAGAACTGGCTGCACTTGCTAAACCTTCGATGTTATACCCTCCTTCCATTACCGACACCAGCCTGCCATCGGCGTGCTCCTTGGCGACGCTCATCACGATTCGCGTGAGATCCGTAAAATCCTCATCTGTCAGCTTGAACTGCCCCAACGGATCACCTTCTCGTGAATCAAACCCTGCGGACACCAGAACCAGTTCAGGTTTGAAACGACTAGCTGCCTTCACAAGTCGATCCTCGAACACTCCTAAGATCTCTTTCCTTCCCGACCCAGCCGGGAATGGATTGTTATGGATACAACCCAAACCTCGAGCGGTGCCTGTCTCGGACGCATCTCCAGTGCCGGGATATAATGGATGCTGATGAGTGTCGAAAAACATCACAGTTCCGTCTGAATAAAATATATCCTGAGTGCCGTTTCCGTGGTGAACATCCCAATCTGCGATCAAAACTTTTCCTATTCCCAACGTCTTCTGCGCATGTCGAGCGGCGATAGCAACATTGTTAAACAAACAAAAACCCATTCCCCGATGACTCGAGGCATGATGCCCCGGTGGTCGCACGATAGAAAAAGCGTTCTTCGCCTCGCCACGCACGACGGCCTCCACGGCCCCGACAACCGCGCCCGCCGCTAATAACGCTACGGAATAAGAGTCGGCACTGATGTTGGTGTCCCCTGTACTGAGGTAGGTTGCTCCACTCGCCACATCCCTGTGGGCCGTCGCCAGATAACTCGCCCCGTGCACACGCTCCACCTCGTCCTTTGTCGCCGGCCGAGGATCTACCCACCGGAGTTGCTTGGTAGAATCCATTTGATTCAGCGCGAGAATCACCCGTCGCGAACGAGTCGGACTTTCAGGATGCGCAGTCCCCGTCTGGTGTTTCTCGAATTCTGGCGATGAAAAAATTGCCGTGGGTTTCATTCGAGCAGCCTACCGCTTTATTTGGGGGATTTGAAGAAACAATCTGATCCCGAAACGCAAATTAATAGTCACGCCTAATATTAGTAGTTGCCACTAATTTTAACCGTGTTAGGGTTTGGTTCACGTTGGTTCTTATGTTCCCGACTGATTTGACTTATGCCTCTTGATCCATCTGCCAGCTCAATCAATTCCGAGGCCAAAGGGAACCAATCCGGCTGGCGTCATCAGAATCTCACCCCGAGCCTACAGGAAGTTCATGGGAGCATCCCAATACGTCAGGGACTTGGGTTCTGGGGAAAACTATTGGCGTTCTCAGGCCCAGGCTATCTCGTCGCCGTAGGCTATATG
>SXQI01000127.1 GCA_005793025.1 Verrucomicrobiales bacterium | reverse complement strand
GGCTAAGGCTGCTCGATGGTTGGAGTCAGCGGCGGGAGGGCTGGAGCCAAAGGTATTAGCAAGGGCGATTGTCGCACGTTACGGGAAGGATCGGACTTTCTCGGTTCCAATTCTCACGATGTGTGCGTTGGCGGGTCGGCTTGGGCCGGAGCCGGAGGCGTGGCAGGAGGTGATCCCGTTGCCGTTCGAGATCGCAGCACTACCGCATCGGTGGTTCGCGGCGGTTAAAATGCCGGTGGTCAGCTATGCTTTGCCAGCGTTGATTGCGATCGGGCAGGTGCATCATCATCGGTCACCCTCTCGGTGGTTGGTGGTTCGGAGGATGCGTTCGGCACTTTGTGCTCGGACTTTGAAGATTTTGGAATCGATCCAGCCGACGAGCGGTGGTTTTTTAGAGGCCACGCCGTTGACGAGTTTTGTGTTGATGAGTTTGGCAGGGTGCGGTTTGGCGAGGCATCAGGCAGCGACTCGATGTATTGATTTCTTGATGCGGTCGGTTCGGGCTGATGGGAGTTGGGCGATTGATTCGAACCTCTCGACATGGGTGACAACACTTTCGATTAAGGCACTGGGGGAATCGGTAGTTAAAAGGTTGCCGGAGGATGAACAGAAGGTTTTGAGAGCTTGGTTGATTGGGCAGCAATACCGTGAGATCCACCCTTATACTCACGCCGCTCCCGGTGGATGGGCATGGACGGATCTTCCCGGCGGGGTGCCTGACGCTGATGATACGGCTGGAGCGTTGCTCGCTTTGGGAGAATTTGGAGCTGAAGATGACGAGATTCTTCATGCGGCAGAGCAAGGAGTGCGCTGGTTGTTGGGATTGCAGAATCGTGACGGGGGGATTCCCACTTTTTGCAGGGGTTGGGGTCATCTCTCCTTTGACCAAAGCAGTCCAGACATCACAGCGCACGTCCTGCGGGCTTGGGGTGTTTGGGTTCCTCGGTTGCCGTCTGAATTGAAGTCTCGCCTCGGAAGGGCGCGGGAACAGGCCGTCCAATTTTTGAGGAAAGCCCAACGCGCCGATGGTTCATGGGTCCCCTTGTGGTTCGGCAACCAGCACGATCCGTTGGACGAAAATCCAGTTTATGGTACGGCAAACGTGGTTCGGAGCCTCGGATCCTCGCTCATGGACGCAAGGGATCGAGGAATAGCTTTTTTAAAGGGAATTCAACACTCTGATGGGTCGTGGGGAGCGGATGGGAATAGTTCTGTGGAGGAAACCGCACTGGCTTTGGCGACTTTAGCGGATTTTGGAGGTCGGAATCGATTGACGTTGGAGTTAGGTTCCGGATGGCTCGAACGCGCCGTCAACGAGGGGCGATGGATCCAACCGGCACCGATAGGGTTCTATTTTGCCAAGCTTTGGTATTACGAACGGCTTTACCCCGTGATTTTTTCAGTGGATGCGCTGACCCGTATCGAGCGTTGGAAAAAAAACGGCAATAAGTTGTAGAATAAAACTTGGACGGCGACGTCAAATGACGCGTTGACCATGCACATGGAACTGTCAGAACCCAGCAGAACCCAAGCTCTCCATAGCTTTAAGTATTTGGTGGGGACAAGGTTCCAACTGTGTGATGCCACTTCGGGTCAGTTGCGAGATCTCTATTTTGACGACCGATCTTGGGAGGTTCGCCATTTGGTCAGCGATCCGGCGGATCGGCAGTCAGTCCGGCAGCTCCTGATTCCACCCGCTCAAGTAAGATTAAGCGGGAGAGCCTTGCAGTCCGAACTTTTTTTCCGTGGAAATCGGGATGTTTTTTTACAACAACCCTCTGCTAGCAGCGCACGGCCTGTCTGCAAACAATATGCGCTCCGAAACTCGAAGGGTGCAGTGGCTGATGAGGCTTCGGCCGGCCAAAAGCTTGACCCTCACCTCCGCAGTTGCAAGACGGTGCAAGGCTATCGGCTTGTGGGAGCGGGTGGGATGGTGGGGTTTTTGGATGACCTGTTGATCGATGCGGAGACATGGAGCATTTCCTATTTGGTAGGGCGAGCTGAAACAGGGGGGCGAACTCACATGTTTCGCTTCTCTGCGGACACGGTTGCGTCGATCAGTTTGGCGGCAGGCGCGTTGCGGCTGAGGAATCCGGAACGGATGGTTCCGCCGATGAGTCCTCTCGCGGGGTTGGTGCAAGCCGCCTAAGTATGGGTTACCAAACCTGAACGCGATCAGCTTCGAGGATCGCTTGGGTCACTGACTTGTAATCGACCTTCATTGGAGTGAGGTCAATTTCCCGTATTTCAAGGGTGTCAATTTTTTTCAAATGATCTAGAACGGTGGATTCCTCGTTCGTCAGTGGATGGGTGTGTAAAATGAGGAGCGAGTTAGGCATGGCTCAAAACCGCAACAAATGGTTGGCCTCAGCGAGAAGTGCCGCAAATTTTTTTCGCGATAATGCTGGGGGAAGAGTCAGGGAAAGGGGTCGATCGCTTAAAGTGTGCAGGAGGGCTTTTGATTCGGTTAGCGAATTCCAGTGGGTTATTGCAGCGTCGGCTTCGTTGCGATCGAGTTGATCCAACGGAAACATCAGTCGAGCGAGGCGTAATTCGAATACCATGATCAACCGGATCTCTTGCCAAGCGACGAGGCCTGCCGCGACTCGAAGTGATTCAAATGCTGCTGACAAATCGGGGGCTTGACCGGAGGACTTGTCCGGCAGGCTTACCTGCACGACGGTCAGAGGCTTTTTCATCAACGCGATGGGATCAGCTTTTCTTCTTCAATGTGGTGAGATACTCAATCAAATCTACTAACTCACCCGGAGACATCGTGAGTTGTAAACCCGTAGGCATGATGGATGCGGTCATCTTTTGTCGGGTGCGGATGTCAGTTTTTTTGTAATGGGTGACAATCCCTGCTTGGGTTTTTATGGCAATCGAGTCGGCGGTCTCGCTGACGATAATCCCGAAGGATTCATCGCCGCTGTTGAGTTCGATTTGCCATGCCTCGTAGCCGAATGAAATCCCGGCACCGGGATCGAGGATGGATTGGTAGAGGGCGTCCTTGCCGAGTTTGGTGCCGATTTCACTGAGTTTGGGACCAAAATCGGTTCCTTTATCGTGGATCTGGTGGCAATTGCCGCAGCCTACTTCGGGGCGGTGAAAGATTTGTGCGCCTCGGGTGGGGTCACCCGTTTTTTGGAGGAGCTCGGAGAGGGGTGGGAGCGGCTGGGAGTTGTTGGATTGGGGCAAGGGAAGGATTTTCGCAGCGAGGGTCTTGAGGGCTGGCCAACGGACGTTGTTTAGCTCGGCCATGGCGATGAATCGTAGGTCTGCACTGAGGCGATCGTTCCGAGCGAGCTCGATCAGGTACTGGGTTCCGTCGGGTGTGCGTGTGAGTGCGATCAATGCCGCTTTGCGGAGGGAGAGTTCGCGGGTGGAATCCGCAACAAAGGGTGTGAGCCAAGGGACAAATTGTCTCTCAGCCGTATTGCCTAGCACCGTGATTAGTGGGCCAGCGTTGGTTCCTTGTAATGCGGTGGTGACTAAGTTGGTTTGGCCTTGCGAGGCGAGAAGGCGCATGGCCTCGGGTCCGGTGGAGTTGGTAGAATTCTTGATGGCACAATCTAGAAGGTCGTTGCCTTGATCGGTCAGGTTGAAATCCCGGACAATCTCAACAAATTGGGGTGTGCCTCGAGTCGTTGCCAAAACTTTTAACACCGCCCGTTTTAACGCCGGGTTAGCCTCGAGATCGAGACCTTTGATCCGGCTGAGTGCCTCGATGGCCGAGTTGTTTGGCGCATCCTGAGCCTTCGTGAGTAGAAGGGTTACACTCAGGAAACACAGGAAGAGACTATGGAAAAAAAGTTTTTGCATCCGGGTTCAATGGCGGAAATGTCGGTTGCCTGTGAAGACCATCGCCATATTACGTTCATCGGCGGCGGCGATGACCTCGGAATCGCGGACGGATCCGCCGGGTTGAATCGCGGCGGTGGCACCGGCATTGGCGGCGGCGATTAAGCCATCGGGGAATGGGAAGAAAGCATCGCTGCAAACGGTGCTTCCAGCCAATGGCAAACCGGCCTCACTCGCCTTCCATACCGCGATGCGGCTCGAATCAACGCGGCTCATCTGCCCGGCCCCGACGCCTAGGGTTCGATCCGCTGAGACGTAAACAATGGCGTTGGATTTGATGTGTTTTACCGTGCGCCAGCCAAAATGCATGGCCTGAAGTTCGCTGGGTGTGGGTTGGCGTCGCGTCACGATTTTGAAGTCAGCCACCGCGATGGGTTTAAGATCGCGCTCTTGAACAAGAAAACTGTCTGCTCCGACGCTTCGAATGTCTAAGGGTTTGCTAAGGCTGGTGGTGAGGGTTTGCAGCAGTCGTAGGTTTTTCTTTTTCTGAAGCACCTCGAGCGCGTCGGGTTTGAAACCGGGGGCGATGATGACCTCGCTAAAAATCTCTGCGATGGCGAGGGCGCAGGGCAGGTCTAGCTCTTGATTCACGGCGATGATCCCACCGAATGGAGCTTGTTTATCAGTGGCGTAAGCCTTGTCCCACGCTTCGCGGAGGGTCACCCCTTGGCCAAGGCCACAAGGGTTGGTGTGTTTCAGGATCGCCAAGGTGGGTGGATCACCTGCGAACTCGGCGATCAACGCGGCGGCAGCGGTGAGATCCAAGATGTTATTATACGATAACTCTTTTCCGTGAAGCTGCTTGAAGTAGCGGTGGAAGTTGCCGTAGAGCGAGGCTTTTTGGTGTGGGTTTTCCCCGTAGCGCAACGGCTGCGCGAGAGGGGCGGTTATAGTGAGGGCGGGAGGCAGATCCGAGGATGAGTTTTCTGCGAATGCTTGGGCAAGGTGACTGGCGATCGCGGTATCATAAGCGGCGGTTCGTGCGAAAACTCGTGCGGCTAGGCGTCGACGAGTGGCATGGGTGGTCTCGCCTTTCTCACGAATTTGGGTTGCAACCTCGTCGTAATCGGCTGGATCCACGATCACGGTCACACTGTCATGATTCTTCGCGGCACTTCGCAGCATTGAAGGGCCGCCGATGTCGATGTTCTCGATGGCCTCGTGCAATGCCACATTGGGTTTGGCGACGGTTTGTTCGAAGGGGTAAAGATTCACGACAACGAGGTCGATGGGAGGGATATCGTGAGCTTTGACGGCGGCTTCGTGAGCGTCGTGGCCGCGAATAAAAAGAAGGCCACCGTGGACGCGAGGATGGAGAGTTTTTACACGGCCATCCAACATTTCTGGGAAACCGGTATGGTCGCTCAGATCTTTGACGGTCAAACCCGCATCGCGCAGGGTCTTGGCAGTGCCGCCGGTGGAAATCAATTCGATACCCGCCGCAATGAGGGATTGGGCAAAAAGAACTAATCCAGATTTATCGGAGACTGATAAGAGGGCGCGTTGAATTCTTGGCATAAAAACGACCCACAGGTTGTGGAACCCGAGGGCAGCGCGTCAACACCGAAGAAACTATCAACTCGCCGGGATGACGTTATGGGATGGGGACGAATTTGACGCAGACGGGACGGCTGATCTCGAGTTTTTGACCTGTCGGCGTAAGCTTGCCGTTGTCTAGATTCACCTTGAATGCGACGACGTTTCCGCTGTCTTGATT
>SXQI01000126.1 GCA_005793025.1 Verrucomicrobiales bacterium | reverse complement strand
GACACGTTTCGGAGCGTGATTTTCGGCGGGGTAATGTTTTGTGCCAGCCCATCGCGCAAAACGGCAATGGTCTGATCGATCCAACGGGGTAACCCTTGCAATCGGGTTAACATATTCTCGTAATCAGCGAGACTCCCCTTCGGCATCATTGCCAGCATCTGGGCGGCGTCGAGTTGCACTCCACCCATCTGGTTCATTCGTAAGAATTCGGAGGAAAATTGATGGCTTTCGATTCGTTCGCGTAGGTTCTGTTCGAAAAGATCGTAGCTCAGTTGTTCGCTGGCGATCAGGGAAGGGCGATCGATGGACTGCAAGGCCCTCAGCAGGAGAGGGGCTTCCTTTTTATCGAGCACCACGGCCGCTAGCGAATGGTCTGACCATCGTCCATTTTGTCCGGGGTAACCATAGTAGGTGGCCGCTTCGGGATGGAGTTCCATCTGGTGTTTCCATTCGCTCTGAAACAATTGGTTCAGGCGTTGGCTGTCTGATCTCTCCGTTTTTGCGTCAACAATGGCCTGGAGATCCGCTCGGAGCGCAACCTCTGGAACGGTCTGAGCCCTTGCAAAAAAAGAGGCCTGACCCCCAATGAGGGCCAAGCCTAGAAAGAGAAGCAAAGCAGGGTTTGGTCTCACATGTGATCAATGATATTCTGACCGAATTCTGAGCATTTGATCTCAGTACCACCTTCCATGAGCCGAGCGAAATCGTAAGTCACCCGTTTGGAACCGATCGCACCATTCAGGCCTTTGATGATGAGATCTGCTGCTGCATCCCAGCCCAGATATCTCAACATCATTTCACCGCTCAGCACCACGCTGCCCGGGTTCACGCGATCCAAGTTTGCATACTTGGGAGCTGTGCCGTGAGTTGCTTCAAAAATGGCGTGACCGGTGATGTAGTTGATGTTGCCGCCAGGGGCAATGCCAATGCCTCCGACCTGTGCAGCTAGGGCGTCGGAGAGGTAATCGCCGTTCAAATTGAGTGTGGCGATCACATCAAAATCCTCAGGGCGAGTGAGCACTTGTTGGAGGGCGATATCCGCAATCGCATCTTTGATCAACAATCGGCCAGCATTAAGGGCAGTTTTTTGTTCCTCGTTGGCGGCAGATTCGCTTTGTGCCTTTTTCGTGCGTTCGTACTGCGCCCATGTATAAACTTTTTCGCCAAAAATGCGCTCGGCTGCAGCGTAGCTCCAGTCCCTGAACGCACCCTCCGTGAACTTCATGATGTTCCCCTTATGGACGATGGTGACGCTCTTTCGCTTATGACGCAGGGCGTATTCCACCGCAGACTTCATCAAGCGGATCGTGCCAACGTTGGAGATGGGCTTGATCCCGATCCCAACTTGGATCGGTATCTGTGAGCTGTCGTGATCCGGAGCCGCCAGTTTCATGTAATCCGTTACGGCCTGTTTGGTGCCGAACCTGATTTTTTTGAAATCCTTCGGAAACGCCGTCTCGATAAAGCTCAGCACTTGTTGAGCCTCGGGGGTTCCTGCTGCGTATTCGATACCTGCGTAAATGTCCTCCGTGTTCTCACGGAAAATTACCATCTCAACTTTCTCAGGATGTTTCACCGGAGATGGCACACCGTTGAAGTATTGCACGGGTCGCAGGCAGACATAGAGATCGAGCATCTGACGCAACGCGACATTCAACGATCGAATCCCACCGCCGACTGGAGTGGTGAGAGGTCCCTTGATGCCAACCAAGTATTCGTTGAACGCGGCAACGGTGTCATCAGGTAACCAATTGTCGAACTTGGTCTTTGAAGCTTCTCCCGCAAAAACCTCAAACCATTCGATCTTTTTTTCGCCTCCGTAGGCTTTTTGGATCGCAGCATCGAACACTCGAACACTCGCGGCCCAGATGTCGGGACCGGTGCCATCGCCTCGGATAAATGGGATGACAGGATTATTGGGGACGTTGAGTTTGCCGGCGGTCACGGTGATTTTGCCGCCGGAGGGAGGGGTGATATTGATATAGGCCATTGCGGGTCAGTTTCGCTTTGATAGGTGGGTGGACTCAGGCCACGGCTTGCAGAGGCTTGGCTTGGGCTGGGCTGAGAAGTTGTTGAACTCTGGCAACCGCGTTGGCTGCGGTGAGTCCATATTTATTGCGGAGATAATCCACACTCGACGCATGTTCGATAAACTGGTCAGGCCATCCGATCCGGATGACAGGTGTGGGGATCCGATGATCGGAAAGGAGTTCCAAAACGGAACTGCCATAACCACCCGTAATGACATGATCCTCAAAGGTGACCACAACCTCGGCAGCGTGCGCAAAAAACCCGTGTGTTGCTGCGTCGAGGGGTTTAGTGAAACGGGGATTGATTACCGCAACATCATATCCCTTCGCGATCAATAGGACAGCGGCTTCACGAGCCATTGTGTTGAGGGGGCCGAGACCGAATAGAGCCACTTTCTTTCCGCCAGTATGAGCAAATTGTTGAACTACTTCTGCTTGGCCGATTTCTAGCGAGCTAGGTTGATCCTTGATCGGCACTCCTTCCGCATTACCGCGTGGATAACGAATGGCGACTGGGTGCGGTTGTTGGGTAGCTGTGAACATCATGTCCACGAGCTCGTCCTCGTCCTTGGGTGCCATCGCGATCAAGTTCGGGACGCACCGGAGGTAAGCGATGTCGAAAAGCCCGTGGTGTGTGGGGCCATCGTTTGCGGAAAGCCCAGCACGATCCATGCAGAAAATGACCGGAAGATCCTGCAAGGCCACATCGTGCAAAATACAATCGTAAGCGCGTTGGAGGAATGTGGAATATATCCCCACAACCGGGCGAAAACCCATCGTTGCCATCCCGGCGGCGAAGAGAACTGCATGTTCTTCGGCAATCCCTACGTCATAATACCTTGAGGGCATCGCCTGCTCTAGGGCTTTCAGTCCTGTTCCTGTCGGCATGGCGGCGGTGATCCCCACGACGCTGCTGTCCTTCTTGCAGAGGCGCACCATGGTTTGTCCAAACACATCTTGATAGGCCGGGGCCGTGCCCGGTTTCGCGGATGGACTCTCACCTGTCTGAGCATTGTAAGGTCCGCAACCATGAAACTTCTCGGGGTGTTGGATCGCAGCGTCGAATCCGCGACCCTTCTTCGTGAGCACGTGGATAATGACAGGAAATTCTAAAGTCTTTGCGTATTCCAGCGTGTTGACCAGCAAGGGCAGGTCGTGCCCATCGATCGGTCCCAAGTATCTCAGGCCGAGTTCCTCAAAAATCAGGCTCCTACCAGCACCCCCTCTTCCATCGCCAGCTGTCGTAGGGTTTTGTTGTAGGGCCAACTCGGAGACTGCCCCCTTGAGGGCTTCCTCGGCTTTATGACCTAGTCGCAGGGCTAGGTCGCCCTTTGGCATCCTACGAAGTAACCCCTCGAGATCTTTGTGAACCCGATTGTAATGCGGATTTGTGATCAGCTTGTTGAGATAACTCGCAAAAGCACCCACATTCTTCGCGATACTCCACTCGTTGTCGTTGAGGATTCCGATGAATTTTTTGGTGGTGTGCGCAATGTTATTCAGGGCCTCGAAGAAAATGCCGTTTGTGAGTGCAGCATCGCCAAAAATAGCGACCACATTTTCACCTGATCCTCGCTGATCTCGTGCGGCGGCCATTCCCAAAGCGGCCGAGAGAGCCGTGCCGGCATGTCCTGCACCGTAACAATCGTGCTCGCTTTCACTTCGAAGCGCGAAGCCGTTGAGACCGTCCGTGGTGCGGATGGTATGGAAACGGTCCTTACGACCCGTCAAGAGTTTGTGAACATAGACCTGATGGCTCACATCCCAGACGAACTTATCCTTAG